>JAFUTM010000043.1 GCA_017484235.1 Selenomonadaceae bacterium | reverse complement strand
GCTCGCAAAATGCAGGAAATCACCTATTACGAAATGCTGGAAATGGCAAGACTCGGCGCGGGCGTAATGCAGCCTCGTTCTGTTGAGGTTGGTAAGTATTTTAATATTCCAATCCACGTGCGCTCAACGTTTACGACAACAAGCGGTACGATTATTAGGGAGGACTATACAGTGGAAGATAAATCATTTGAAATAAGAGGCATAGCACACGATGAAAAAGTTGCAAAAATAGCGGTACTTGGTATTCCGAATACACCTGGAGTTGCACATAAAATCTTTTCGTCACTTGCCGATGCGAATATTGATGTAGATATGATTGTGCAAAGTATTCGCAACATTGAAAAGAACATTACCGATATAGTATTCACGATTGCCTCAAGTGATATTGCTGAGGCTAAAAAGGTTGTTGACGCCGTTGGCAAGGAACTAAATGCGATTGCGGTATTAATCGAAGAGGACGTGGCTAAGGTCTCAATAGTAGGTGCCGGTATGCTCGGCTCACCTGGCATAGCGGCAAGAATGTTTGGTGCGCTGGCAAAAACCAACGTCAATATTGATATTATCAGCACTTCTGAAATCAGTGTATCCTGCTTAATTAAAGGCTCTCAAGTTAAAGACGCCGTAAATGCAATCCACGAAGAGTTCTTCCCAAACTAATGTTTAATTATGAATTAGGAATTAGGAATTATGAATTAAAAACCGAACTTCCATTCCTCATTCCTCATTCGTCATTCCTAATTAGCAAAGATCGGAGTTGATGAGCTTGCTGGAAAAACTGCAGGCGGTTGAAAATCGATATTTAGAATTGGAATCAATGCTTGGCGATCCAGCGGTAATTGCTGATGTTGACAGATTCACCAAAATAAATCGTGAACATTCTTCTTTGGAGGAAATTGTAAATAAATTTCGCACTTATAAAAAAATTTGTGAAAATATCGACGACGATAAATTAATTTTAGACGAGAGTGACGACGCCGAATTAAAGTCCATTGCTGAAGATGAGCTTTCTACACTTCGTAAAAATAAAGAGGCTCTCGAAAAAGAGTTTCCAATCTTACTTTTACCAAAAGACCCAAATGATGATAAAAACGTCATAGTTGAAATACGCGGCGGCGTTGGCGGTGAAGAGGCAGCTCTCTTCGCCGGCGACTTGTTTCGTATGTACGCACGTTTCGCCGAATCGCAGGGCTGGAAAACTGACCTTGTTGATTCAAATCCAACTAGTATAGGCGGCTTCAAAGAAATTGCGTTTGCCGTTGACGGTTATGGTGCCTATAGTAAGCTGAAATATGAAAGCGGCACTCATCGCGTTCAGCGTATACCGGTGACTGAATCCAGCGGAAGAATTCATACTTCGGCTGTTACGGTTGCCGTTCTGCCTGAAGCTGAAGAAGTTGACGTTGAAATAAATCCTAATGACTTACGAATTGACACTTACTGTGCAAGTGGCGCAGGTGGTCAGTATGTCAATCGAACTGAGACGGCAATCAGAATTACTCATATGCCGACTGGTATTGTCGTTCAGTGTCAAGATGAAAAATCTCAGCTTAAAAACAAGGAAAAAGCTATGCGCGTCCTTCGTGCCAGAATTTTAGACCAGGCTCGTCAACAGCAGAATGACGCGATTGCCGCTGACCGTAAAAATCAAGTTGGCAGCGGCGACCGTTCCGAACGTATTCGTACATATAATTTTCCGCAGGGCAGAGTAACTGACCATAGAATCGGATTGACACTTCATAAATTAGACAGCGTGCTGAACGGTGATCTTGATGAAATTATTTCTGCACTCATAACCGCTGATCAAGCTAAAAGATTATCTGCGGTAAGCTGAAAGACGGGTGAATTTGTTGGAAACGTGGACTATACTTAAAATGTTAAAATGGTCGCAGGAATTTTTTACTAAGCACGGTTTTGAAGACGCCAGACTGGAAGCCGAAGTCTTATTGGCTTATTCCTTAAATATGGATAGATTTCACCTTTATGTCAACTTTGAAAGAGTTTTAAACAGTGATGAGCTTGCGGCTTATAAGGAACTGATAAAAAAGCGTGTCGCTCATTATCCTTCGGCGTATATTGTCGGTCAAAAAGCATTTATGAATTTATATTTTAATGTGACAAAAGATGTCCTTATACCGCGACCAGAAACTGAGATTTTAGTCCAGACGGCAATGGACAATCTAAAATTAATCAGTGATAAATCTATACGAATTGCTGATATCGGCACGGGCAGCGGAGCCATTGGCATATCTATTATTAAATCATTGAGAAACGCAGTTATTGTTGACGCGGTTGATATATCGGAGGCAGCGATAGAAGTTGCTAAACAAAATGCCGATAAACATCAAGTGTC
>JAFUTM010000406.1 GCA_017484235.1 Selenomonadaceae bacterium | reverse complement strand
CACCGGCAATCAGATAATGTTTAAAAGTTACGTTATTCGCCGTCCACGCATCTTGACTATTAGTATCACTGCCGGATAGATTGTTATTGGCATATTTTCTTGAGTCACCAGGTTCATTATCATTTACTTCAGTCCAGCCGGTTAAATCCTCATTTACCAAATTAACTAGATAGCCTGAGGATTCATCTTTTGCAATCTGATGTGCTCCGGCTAAGGCCGCCGAGTCTGCTGCGTTTTGCAGACGTGACAGATTTAAATACCACCAGCCGAAATCAAATGCCAGGCCGACAAAAATAAAGATTGTCGGTAACAGAAGCGCGTATAAAATTAATGCCTGTCCTCGTTGTGGGCGATTTATTTTAAACATTAATACCACTTCCTTTGTAAATTTATTGGAACAACAGGCAGTATATTGCCGAAATAGAAAAATATGGACCATATGCAAGATAATCTCGTCGGCTCTTTTTAGTGAAAATAATCATAATTAAAGCCGCAACGCCAGCCATAATTGAAGCCGCAACAACTATAAATAATAAATCGTCAATGCCGAACCACAGACCGAGAACGGCAACAAGCTTAATGTCACCGCCGCCAATTCCACCTTTTGTGATTAATGCTAAAATCAAAAATATCACGCCGCCTAAGAGTGCTGCGGCTAAATGGTTTAATATTGGTAAATTCAAATGGAATATATAGACCGCGCCGATCAATGCGAAGGGTATTAGCATTTTGTTGAAGATGACGTACTGTTCAAAGTCAGTGACCATTATCAGCACTAACAAGTAAGCTGCAATGATTGAATAAATCATCTGCGGCGTCGGCATATTTATGAGATTTACAATGCAAAAGGATATACAAATTAATAATAGCGGTTTCCTGAAACGGCTTCGCGACTGTATTTCATTTGGAAAGGTCAACGAATCAGCCGAAGATTTATACAGGCGGTCAATCCAAAACGAACCTGCCAGCGTCAATGCAATGGACATCATTATATAAAAGACACTCAACTTATTCACCAGCGTCAATTTTAATTTTTTGACCGACTTTGAGGTTTAGCCGCTCTGCTTCACCGGCAGCAATCTCAATTACGGACCAGGCACTCATACAGATTGAAAAGCCAATCCACGGCTTGAGGTGAGGAACAATTTTTTGTATTTCAAAATTTCTGTTGATGTAAACCGCGTCGATTGAGAATCTCATAAACAACATATGGATACTGCTGCACGGACTAATCAATAAGCCGTGACCTTGCGGCAGATTCTTTCTTCCCATTAATCCGAGAAACCGGCTAATAAAAGTGTCGGCTACTTCAATTTTTATCATCTGTCGATTGATACACCTGCCTTTTAGTATATCATAGCACAAAGTGTGAATTGTTTCAATTATCTATTACCAAAAATAAAAAAGCACCAGCATTTAGTTATGTGGTACTTTTTATGATTAATAGGTATTAATTTTAAAATGCTTTCTTAAACTTCACGTGACAAGTTATGCCTTCTTGATAGCCAATCCAGCCGACGGCTCCAAGATCTAACATTATTGGTGAAGCCTTGCTTGGTTTAATCTGCCAGCCAAGTTCCAATAAGCCGCTTGAACCTTTCATACTGGACTCGTTGGTCGAAAAATCTCTATAATCAGCAGAAGCATCGCCATTAAATTCGTACTGATAGGCAAGACCAGAATAAAATACATTTTTTTTATTTGGCGTTTGACGAATCAGACGGACACCCGTACGGAAACGACCGCTATTGATTGAGTCAAATTCGTAATGCTCGCCGGTTGACAAACTTGTATCCATACTGCCCTGATAAGTGTGGAAGTACTGACCATAAAGCTGAAAAGTATTCTCGCGATTGATTGGATAAAGCTGACCAATATGCACGTGACCAGCATACACCGGAGCAGATACGCTATAAGACAGATGAACAGGATTACCGCCCATTTCAAAATCATTGGAAGCAAAATTTGAACGGGCGCGGCCAAGTCTGGCACTGCCCTCATAGTAGAAGCCACTGCCCTTATTCACTTTACGGAAGATGACGCCACCTGCCCAATAATTAGATTGACCGTGACCGTGTGTGCCGTCGGAGAGGTAGCTGTCATAATTACCAGTTCCATAGTCGAAAATTGGCGCAAAGTATAATTTGTTGCCGCTATCACTCACGACAGTCTTGGCAAAACCAACGTCCATACCGCCATTTTTAGTGCGAACATATGAGCCGTTGCCTGTCTTGCGTCTGAGGTAGTTGTAACTTGTATTAAAGAAAGGTCTATATTCATTTTCGGTTTCCATAAACACTGCATCAAGATCGTCATCATCGCCTTCCGGTGGCAGCCAGCTTACTATGCGGTCAAACGAGTCCATTGGCAACGTTATATTAGCTATAGCAGTTTGGTTGATTATTTTAGTTTTATAATTTAATCCGCCAACCTGCTCACCGACTGTTGCAGTAATGCTCGTTGGATTCGTTCCAATATCGAGCAGATAATTTAATGAAATACCTTCAGAAATCGTACCACTGTTAGTAACGTTGGAGGTAGTAATTCCATTATTATTTTGAAGCAAAGTATAAGTGTCGCCTGTATGGAGATTAGAAGCACCATTCGCGTTGATGTTGACGGTGGTGTTTGATAAATCCGTTGAGCCGTTTGTCAACGTTAAGATCGTGTCGCCGTCAGTTATTGTTTCCGGCAGAATGAAGTTTAAATCCTGAAATCCATATATGTTCTGCGCGGTAATGTCCTTTGTATAAAAATTGAGTGAGTTGCCAATCATCTCGTTAGCTGCATTACCGGCATAAAGATTAGCATTGGTCAAATCTGGATTGTTATAAACATTAATTGTATTATAGTTAGCATTGCCGTTCGGTGCCCAGCCGCCATAAACATCGCCAATTATTGTGCCGCCGCTGATGTTTACTGTGTTATTATTGGCGTCACCAGTGCCCATTGAAAGACCACCATAAATACCTCTGCCCATATTTTTGCCATTAGCAGTTCCACCATCGATTGTACCACTATTTATATTAAGCGTATTATAATTGGTGTTTCCGTAATGTGATAAACCAGCTCCGACTAAATTAGTTATATATGCATCACCAGTTACGTTTACTGTATTGTAGTTAGCATCGCCCAAATTTGCGTGCCCACCGTGAACATGTGATATAGTTCCACCATTAATGTTGACCGTATTTCCATTAGCATTTCCCGTTCCATCGTAAGCATAACCACCGTGTATAAGCCCAGTGTTTAAATTATTAGTAGTAACATTATTATTACTCGCTTCGCCACTGTCAGTTTGTACTTTATAGTCATCATAAATACCTTCATATTTTGTATCATTAATGGTAAAATTATTATTATTTGCCACTATTGTATTATTAGACGCATCTTCAGCATAAACAGGCACACTGTCATTAATCCAGAAGCCACTAACTGCAACTGACATCAACACTAACTTTGCAATAAACTTTTGCTTTAAAATATTTTTGAAATTCATTAATTATTCCTCCAATTAAGCAGCACGATTAAATAAAACTATCTGACAAAGACAACTGAGGTATCTTCCAAAATACCAGTTGACTCATTTGCTACAAGAATTTTATTGGCGTCTTCTACCGAAACAACTGCATTGACATTAGTATTATTGCTGCCGCCTGTAGTACCAACAGCATTAATAATCAATGGATTATTTCCAGCACGACCATCTTCAATTGCACCTTCCACTGATTCAGTATAATTGACCATACCGTCAGCCACAACCTTATCGTAGTCAAGATTTTCAACGCCATAAACAGCGCGACCTTCCGTATCATAAATGACAGGCGAAAATGTCGGATCGATACCGTCAGCATTGATAACTACACCGGTATATGAGGCATCGCGAATTTCCTGTACCTCAGCTTCAGTCAACTCAGAATTATCAGTAGTTGGAAATGGTGTTTTCTCGGTATTTTTTCTTACTTCAGGCATAACTGCTGCTGCCAAAGACTCCGTTGAACCATAAAGCGGAACGCGCATTTTAACATAATATTCATCATCATTACGCTGATATTCTTCAATAATTTGAGCACCGCGCAGAAGGCCGCTGATATTGCGTTTTACTACGTCACTGCTGATTATTAAATCTTCCATTAATGTGTCAGAGTCAATCTGCACGCCCTTGATGATTCCTAAGAGGTTGCGCTGGGCGTCCATAACCGCCGCCATACGTGCCATTGACATACCTTTACCACCGGATTTGCCGATACCGTCAGCAATGATGTCGGAATCGGAACCTTTGTACCAGTTGATGATTTTTGTCGGCTGACTAACGGACACATTAACTGAAACGTTTGCGTCATTTTGAGCGGCTGACGTAACATCATTAACCAACACTGAGGTTGAAGCTGCTACTCCTATCGCCAGTGCTACTGCCAGCTTGTTATATTTGAAATTTTTCATTATCTGCACTCCTTATTTATTTCATTATCTCAGTGAATAATTATTTGGAAGATAAATTGTAAAGCCCTTATTTCTATCAGCTAAATCTGCCCAAGTATATTTTTTGTATGTTATCATACCTGTACCGCCAGCATTAGCTTCATAGAACCAAACGCCATCTGATTCCACCTTGTGCAGTATCGCTGTGTGCGGACCAGGAGCAGTTTTACTTTTGTTCAAGGAATGTCTGCGTCCCATTTGTACAAAGGCACCTGGTTTAGCTTTAGAAAACAAGCTTTTTACCGAGTTAATGTCATTCGCTGCAAAATTAAAGAGTCTTCCAGCTTCATATGATCCAGGATAACTCGATGCGCTATAATTGTTATTGGCGTATCCTGTAATACTTCCGGCACCTTTAAAAAGTTTGGAATAAAGTTGTTGTGCAAAGCCGCGACATTCATTGCCGCCTGTCCATTTAGTGTTTACTTTCCAGTAATTACCCTGTGAACCATTAACATAGGAATCAATTCTTGCGATTACATTATTTTCATTTGGTGACGGTGTTGGTGATGTGCTAAAGGCGTCTTTGCTTACCCATCTTTCCTTACTGCCATTGTTAGTTGGATAACGGACAAGATAAGAATTTGACGCGGCATTCTCATCTAAAATGGTACATGCATCACCTGCATCTACCCATTCATTATTATTTTTTTGCGTTAAATTGGAGTTTGTATATGCTGCCATTCGCTGAGTTGCCCGTTTATTGTAGTGTATGAAGACTTGCCTTGAGCCTATTTCTTTAAATGCTGCTCCACTTCCAACGCCTAAAGCATAAACGCGGATAGTTCTCCGACCGCACCATTTGTCATCTACACGAAAAGTGGCGTCAAATCCGTGACCATTATGAGCATTATTAGATTTATTTGCAGTTGTTGAATAACTTGGAACATTAGAGTTTCCAGCTTCTCCGTCAATGTAAACGTGAACCGCAATTTTTGCGTTAGAATCATCTTCATCTAATGCCCAGCCAAGCACTCTTAATGCATTTACACCAGTTCCATAGTTATCAAGATTACCTTGCGGATCGTGATTGATGTTAGGAGGAGGCACAGGATTAAGCTTTTGTTTCAATAAACTAACATCTACAATATCAATTCGACCATCGCCATTCATATCACCATTTGCAACATATTTCGGATAACCGGACTTTCCAAGATAAATATTCATTAGCATATCAAAATCTCTTTGGTCGATGTTGCCATCATTATTAACGTCGCCACTGCCTTCTTTGTTAGGTTCCCATTCGCAGATGAACCCAAAGTTCTGATAACCAAAGAAAGAACCAGAACCACCATTATTTTCAATATCGTTCCAAGCACCAGTAGGCCAGCCGTTTCCTGTACTACGATACATCATCAAAGCCGAACCGTCGCCATCAGGTTGATATTGTCCCCAATTTTTATACGAAAACGCTTCACCCGTCACCCAAGCCCACGAATTACCGTTTTTATAGCCGCCGAGCCAATAGCTGTTCTTATTACCTTTAGAGCGCAGCAAATTAACTACCAATGCTTGCTCTTGTGATGAGTTTATGGTTACCAAATGACCACCTTGTTTTTCACAGTATTCTTTTGCCTGCTGCCACGTCATACCCGTATTGAAAACTTTATAACCGTGACCATTATACGTTGTATCATATGAAGCTGCTTCGACCGTACCGCCGAAGATTATTGCACTACTCAAAAGTCCAGCACACACTAATTGCTTAAATCGTTTGGATTTCATTAAAATCACGCCTTTCCTCAATAATAATAAATAGTTTTTATTCCATCATCGAATTGATTTCATAACATAAAAATTCATTTTAACTATGATTTACTAATACTCAATCCATCACTAACAACAACTGTAACTTTAGAGCGTCCACCACCGGTTCTTTGAATTTTAAATTTTTGCGAAAAGGCTTTATTGGTTTTAGTCGAGCCGACCACCGCCTGATGTCCGCCATTTATCCAAGTACCTAGCAAATCTGCGCCTATGCCATTAACTTGACAGCAATAAACTTGGGCTTGTGCGCCATTGCCTTCAACTATTACGGTTACGGTATAATCTTTTTTAAAGAAGCTCCTTTTTGCCGAAACGGTAAAATAAACTTCTCTGCCATTGGTTAAATCATATGATATTTTATTAGCTGCTTCGGTTGTGTTCGCAATGCCGCTGACGACAGCAAACACCGTTGCAAATGCCAGCAACATACCAAGCAGACGTTTTTTAATATCTGTCATAGTTTTCACTCCTCATTATCATTGACTGAATCCTGACATTACAAAATCAATTCGACGACTTTGAGTTAATTAAACATTGCACTTCTCAATAAGCACCACCTCCTTAAATACGTATGTGATTAATACATAAATATCAGAACGCCTTTTTAATTTTAGCAAGAGCAGTTATACCCTTTTGATGACCAATCCAGCCTGTCGTATTAATGTCAACCATCCACGGATTATTTTTAAGTGGTCTAATCTGCCAGCCAAGTTCCAGCATACCACTCGATCCAGACGCGCCGGCTTTCGGAACTCTGAGATTCTGATTTTTATACATTGCATTTGAATTAGGATTACTCTCATACATGTAAGCCATACCGGTATAAACATAACTGATAGGACTTACCTTTGACGTCCATTTATATCCGGCTCTGAATCTGTTGCTGTCAATTGAATCAAATGCGTAAGTCTCACCAGAAGACAAGTGAGCGTCCATACTGTTCTGTCTGCTGTAAGAATAAATTCCGTAAACGTGCAAAATGTTTTTCGGATTAATCTTTGTCAGATAGCCGAGACGCAGATGGCTTGCAAATACCGGCGCGTGCGTTTTATAGCTTACGCGGTCGTAGTTTTCAAAACCACTTGAGCCAAAATCAAATTCACTGCGGCCTGCGCGGAAGCTGCCCTCATAATATAAACCGCTGTTATTAAATTGACGGGCAATAAAACCACCTGCAACATATTTCGCACTGCCGTCGCCGTGCATATCATTGCTGAGGTAAGTGTCATAGCTGCCGTGACCATATTCAACAACCGGAATAATAGTAAATGTACCGGCGGAGTTCTTAAATGAGCGTGCATATCCTAAATTATGATTAGTGCCGCGACTTCTGAGAATAGAGCCACTACCAGTTTTAATGCGATCATTGTGCCCACCGGAATTTAATAAAAAGGAATTTTGATTCGGCATTTCCTGTGGATTAATGTCGTCAAAATCAAAATCGTGAATTAACTGATCCGTGCCTTTATTAAGAAGATGTGGCACTTCAATTGGTGGTATGTCGAAAATACGTGTTTCAGGATTAGTTGTCTTTCTGGTTATAGTTGCAACAATACTATTTCCAGCTTGCGCAACCGCAACGTCAAAGTCAGCAGAAACACCAGCCGTCAGTTGGCCGTAACTCGTGCCCGTCGTCGTGAGACCATTTTCATTTGTGAGCAGATTAACTCTGTCACCAGTTTGCAAATAAGAATCGCCCGTGACGCCTGCCTTAATTGATGTATTACTGAGGTCAGTGCCGGAGGTATCACTTAACGTAAGCATAGTGTCGCCATTAGTCGCACTCTCTGGAATATAAAAGTTTAAATTATTGAAATTGCCGATATTTTGGGCAGTGAGACCGACACTGCGAATGTTGAGAGTATTGCCGCTGCTCTCGTTTGCAATCTCGTCGCCTTTTTCAATATAGCCGCCCTCAACGTAATTTCTCGACGAGTTGTTAATCTTGCCGCCATAAATAATGGTGTTATTTGAGAAAGTTGGGTTGCCGCTGATGTCAATTGTATTATTATTTGTCGTCGAACCTTCGCCGCCGATTATATCGCCATTAAAATGACCGCCTCTGATGTTGATTGTGTTGTCAGAGGCACTGTTGCCTGGCGCATAGCCGCCCTTAATATCTTGATTAAAGGTGCCGGCATTGATTGTAATTTGATTGTTTGTCGAGTCACCGGAATCAGAGGTGCCGCCGACTATATCACTATTAGAAAGGTTTGAACCGACCTGACCGCCAATTACATTGTTTCTGTTGCCGTTATAATCACTTGTCTGCTCGGCGTCATCAGCGTGTTTAATTGTATAATTGCTATCATTGACGGTGATTACATTGTTTGAGGCTGTGTTATTCGTTGTGCTACTATTGTCGCTGCTACTGTTGCCGTTGTCACTTCCGCTATTGCCGTTGTCGCTGCTACCACTATTACCACTGTCACTGCTACTGTCACCGCTGGTATTGCTGCTATTGTTACCGTTGTCACTACCACTGTTGCCACTGTCGCTACTGCCACTATTGCCGTTGTTGCTGCTGCCGCTATTACCGCTATCATTACTTTCTTCTGCGTCACCAACCAACATCAATACACTATTTCCGTCAGATGACTTTTCGATTTTGACTGTATATTGAGTCGAAACACCAACTGCCATTTCAGCATAATTGTTAGCAGCCTCACCATTTATACCATTATTGTTATGAATCAAATAAACCTTATTACCATTCGTCAAGGACGTATCACCTGGCACCTGCGCGTATATTCTATCGACACCGGATATGTCTGTTTTACCATCAGTCAGCGTCAGTACTTTGTCGTCATTCGCAATATTACTCGGCAAGTAGAAGTTTATGTTTTGAAAGTCATAAATGTTTTTCGCTGTTAAACCAGTACTTCTGATATTTAGAGTATTATTCAATGAATCTCCAACGTCTCCAAGTACTCCACCATAAATATAAGCATTACTTAAATTTGGACTGCCAGATATATTAACGATATTACTACTTGCTATTGCAGATGACATTAAGTTATAACTATTATTATATGTACCACCATTTATATTAATTTCATTACTGTTTATATTGCCACTGTAAGACGTAAAATCACTTATATTAATTGATAATGTGCCATTTATTAAACTAATAGTATTATTTCTAAAATTACCAAAGTAACTTCCACTATTTATAATAAAACTAAAATTACCTCCATTAAATGTTAAATTATTATTAAAAACATTGCCAATACCTGACTTACCATTAATATATTGAGAATAAACTCCATTGTAATGAAAAGAGGAACCATTAAAATTGATAATACTATCATCTACTTCAATATTATAGTTAGAATATTCATCTTCAGCGAACACCGTAATGGAATTTGCGTATATTGTTACTGTTGTCAGCATCATAATTTTAAGTAATTTTTTATTGATAGGTTTCATTACCATACCTCCATTGTTAAAATTTATTTTTATTTTTAATATTCAAAGTTGCCATATTCAGCACCAATTGTTAATAATTGTTCTTCCCACTTATATAGAGCAGAATAATCTCCGCGATATTTATGTGGATTACTTCCAAGACCAGCAATAATATAAATAATTCCATTGCCTTTTGTATAATCAATTACAAAACCAGCGAGTAGTCCGTGAGCCTCTGCTAAGTGTCCAGCAAAAGGTAGATTTTGTTTTTTGACCAGACAATCGCCGCCGGTGTTCGTAAAAATATGCGTTCCCATACCGTAACAGCGAATTAAATCATCTTTGTTACCGCCCGTCCAAATCGGTGTAAACATCTTTTGAACGGAAGACGGCTTCAAAATTTTGACGCCATTATATTTGCCGCCATTCATAAACATTTGAGCAATCTGGCACAGTTCATTAATCGAAATACGCAACCCGCCAGCAGATCCAAATATGGAAGCATCTGTACCTGTCACGTAATCATCATAAGTCTTTAAAGTTACTCCATCATCAGCTTGAGCAGTCCATTCACCAATCAGCGGTGCGTATCTGCCCTCTGAATCGCATTTACGATATAAAGTTCCAATGTGACTTTGAGTCTCTTTGTTCATATCACTTATATTAAAACTGCAAGTAAGTTCCATTGGTTTAAAAATATGAGCTGTCATATATTTGTCAAAACGTTCGCCGGATACTTTTTCAATTATCGTTGCCAGTAAATCATAATTTTTATTGTCGTAGTGGAAACAAGTACCAGGAGCTTCATTACTCATTGTGCCGTCAGATATTGATGAAGTATGTGACATTAACATAGTCGTCGTAATTGGTATATCTGGATAATCAGGATTGCGAAGTTTAACATCGAGGTAATCGTTTACATCGGCATCAGGATTTAGTTTTCCACTTTCAATCAGTTGCCACGCTGCAATAGCAGTAATAAGTTTTGAGATTGATGCTATCCGATATTTTGTATCATTGTCAGCAAGTGTTTTATTAACTTGAGCATAACCAACTGTATCACATAAAATTATCTGACCGTTCTTGATGACAGCTAATGAAATCGCCATAACAGGATGAAATGGATTGACAGTCATTGTCTTCATCGTGTAATGAACATAAGATTTTGTGATTCCGTTATGAGTTATACCAGCTTTACAGAATATTACAATCAGACTCATAACTATAAGAAAATATTTAGCAGTTTTAACTCCGTTTTTCATTTTCTTCTCCAGCTTTATACGTTGTCAAAATGCTTGGACTCAACAGGATACCTGTAAGAAGCCAGTACTCACGCATAATTGGCACTTGATTCATATTCGTGTCAGTTAGCCCTTCAATCTGCAAGCCAAGCAGAATCAAAAATGCCGTTAATCCAGCAGAAAGACTCATTATATTTTTTTCACGCCAGTATACAATATAAAATCTATGGAAAAAATAACCATATAAAAATGTAAATGCAAATATTCCGATTAATCCACCTTCACTCAGAACTTTGAATATATTACTGTGAGGGTGACTGTGTCCAGTTTGTCCATCTTTGCCTGGTTTATCTATAGCGTTGGGCAAAATATATTCATCATTGTATACTCGTTGAAACATCTTTTGTCCAATACCATGCACTGGATAATCCTTAAATATGTTTATAGAAGATTTCCACATTAGCACCCGTTCTGTATTACTTGAGTAATATGGGTCAGTTATAGTCTTAACACTACGCCATATTAATGGAAAGAACACTGATGCGGCAACAAAACAAATTAATATAATACTTAGAAGGCGCAGCGTCATTTTACGATGAATTTTATCTATTAACATAAAAGCAATACTGACAATGATGAACGCCAGCCACGCACCGCGAGTTAATGAAATCGTTAATGAGAATAATGAAACTACACAGGCGAACACGGCAAGTATTCTTGACCATTTGGGCATTATAGGCAGCATCGCAATAAAAATGTGTATTGGAATCTGCATTAATAAGAATGAGCCAAAGAATGTTGCTGTATGATTAAAAGCATATGGTCTTGGTATATTGAGGAAAAACCATTGATATATTCCAGTAAAATCATTGATGATATTTGAAATGAGAATAACTATTAGTACATTCCTCAGTTGATACTGCTCTTTGATATACATTATCGCAAAGAAGAATGGCAAACATCTGTGCATTTCACCAATAACTTCACGCAGACTGACCAGCACATCAAGAGAACATAAAGCAATGATTATCTGCATAACAAAATAAATAGCAAAAATAATGATAAATTCTTTGTCTATAGTCGGAAATTGTTTACATTTTATTATTTGATATATTATTGTCAAAAAGCCTATTCCTACTGCGATACTGGCAGCAGCCGTCGAGAAGTTTATGAAGAAAGCAAGCAATAAAACCAATTGGTACATAATATTATTGATTGTTAATTTGTATTTCATCAGCATTTGCATTATTTTTTCATTTGTATTAAGTTCATTTATTCATTTATTCAGTTATACTCTGCGCCGCCCGTGATAAGTCGTCTTGTTTTTTGGACGACGCAGAATATATTTTATGATTTTATTTTTGATTATCTGTTAAAGTAATTATTTACATTTCGTCTAATTCCATTTTCATAAAACTCAAAATGTAAATGTACACCAGTTTTACCATCAGTATTTCCTATATTTCCAACATAACCAATAACGTCACCCTTACGGACTTTGCGCGAACCAATCAATATTTTTCCATAATTTTTGCAAGCCGTGTAAGTTGAGCCGGGATTTCTAATGCTTGTATATTTTAACGCAACACCTTCAAATCGTTGTAAATGTGCATATTTTGCTAATGCACCATTATCACACTTTAATTCAATGTAGTTACCATAGCTTACAGTTGCATACCTGCCCTTGTAAGTACCCATAACCTGGTAAAAATTAGCAACACCATCAGCTATAGCATAAATTGGTGTGCCTTCAGCAATAGCGCAATCGTGTCCGTTGCCAAAAGAAGTTGCCTTTCCTAATGGATAAGCATAACCACTTGGCGAAGTTTTGACATTATTATTGGAATTTTGGTTGGCATTTGGACTTGGAATATCAATGACCATTGAACCAATTTCAACAAAACTGCCAGAGCCGACATCGTTTAATGCATAAAGTCGTACGGTTCTTTTTCCACACCATTCAGTTGGAATATTAATAGTCGAATCAAAAGCGTGCCCATTGTGATCTGACTTGTCAGCAATAATTTCATAACTCGGTGTCGTCGAACTGCCCGCCGTTCCATCAATGTAGACGTGAACTCTGACTTTGTGATTCATATCGTCACGGTCAAACGCCCATCCAACAACGCGCAGCATATTCGGCAATGTTCCATAACCTTCAAATGCACCTTCAGGATTTGCCGCCTCAACTGAACTACCGAAGAGAATTGCTCCGCTCAAAAATCCTGCACAGAGCAACTGTTTAAGTCTTTTAAATTTCATAAGATATCCACACCTTTCAATATGAAATATAATTACATTTATAGATTAATCGCTGACATCATCATTAATTTCTATATCAACGGTCTCAATATCCACATCAGAACCACTGCTATCATAGTTTTCATCAGAATTAACATCAGGTACACTATTAAGCCCAATATTATTTGTACTATCAATGTCATTTACGTTATCGGTATACGAAGGAGTTTCTTCTAAAACGCTTTTTGGAATCCAGCCCATTCGATAATTATTTGCTTCATCTTGAAAAATGATCTTAAAACTGTTTCCCTTTTGAGCTACCACTATAACACTATCATTTTGAGCGATATGGCCAACAAAACTGGAGGTGCCAGTTCTTGTTCTGGTAGCAGTACAATCCTGATGAGCCGTCGCATCATAATTTTTAAAATCAACATATCCTTGTAAATCACTCATTCTAAACCAGCGATTGACGCGCTTATTTTGATTGACAATTTTATAACTGCCATACGCCCAGCCGTCGTCACGAATCTTTTTAATCATAACGAGACTGTTGGACGGTGAAATACTGCCCTTTTTCTTGCCGTTAGGCTTGTCATATGTGTAGACAATATGATCCGCATAAGTAAGCAGAGGCAACTTATCTGTCACGATTGCACTCTCTGCAAATGGCAGACTATTAACGGCAATCATTCCACCAATTAAAATAGAAAAAACTTTCTTTTTAAAATGTTTAAAAGTCATATCAACCACCTCAATTTTATTTCTTTTTACCATTCAAGCCGGCAACTAAATTAATTACAGCTTGACGTGCAGCTTTTTTAAGAGATTGAGTTACGCTGTCTTGAGTGACAGTCCGAGTACCTATGGTCAATGTGCCAAGACCTGCCGTTCCAGCTTTTACCAGTGAGCTTTCAGACTTACCTTCACCTTTTGCCGCCATAACAATATGACCATTACTCGTATCTACCATTACAATCATTACCTGCGCTCTTACCGCGTGAACAGTCAGACCATTTTCAAGAATTTTAACTGCAGTCTCATCAGCTGTTATGTTTAATAATTGTCCACAAATTATGTATTTCACATTTAGAAGCTCGCCTATACGTTTTGTGTCATTTAAGCTGATCATTCCAACTGTATTTATATTTGCAGAGTGAAGCTGTTCTTCAGGAAGATCAGTAATATGAAAGTGCCCAATATCAGATAAACTTTCCACAATATGATCATAAAGCGCTTTTTCTGTATCAACTAAATTCAGACCGGTGATTTTAGAGTTATTCAGCGAGCCAAAATTCATCACAATGATTGTTGCATTTTTATCCACTACAGCAGCTTGGGCTATTGAGTACAAAATACATATAAATAAACAGCTAATCGTAACGGTTTTCATAGCGCACCTACTATTTAATAAATAATTTATTATTGTCTAAATCTTCGATTAACAGCTTTACTATTTTTTTAGCAGCTTTATCCATAGCTTTGGCGTACAACGTTGAATTTAATTTGCCATTGCCGACAGAAAAGTATCCAATATCAAATTGTTTTTGAGATGCAACCTCAGTTACACGTTTACACCAGATAACCTCACCGGTTGCGGCTTTAATGATTCTTATGTCACATTGAACACCAATACCAATCTTTTTTACATCAATGCCATTAACGCCCATAGGGCTCGTAGCTCCTGCTAAGTCTGAAGCCGACGCCATATTCATAAAGGAAGATGCCATATTTATAGCGTTGGACATTTCCTCATAGCTGCCGTTCCACCAGTTGCCAACACCAAGATTTATTATGGTGCCCTGAATTAAATAATCAGCGTCGTGTTCTTTGCCAATTTTTGAAGTAATTTCCGGCGATATAAATTGACCAACTTGAGCCGTTGCGATTGACTGTGCTTTATGTTCATTAAAAGCAGCACTTTCAAACAATTCACTAAAATTGCCGCTTGCCATAGCGCGTTCAAGGACGGTGTATTCGCGGATTTTTTCATCGTAAAGTAATTTTTCTATATCTTCGTCAAGCGGATTGGACATAGATAAATTTAATTTGCCACTCTGAAGAATTTCCATTAAAACACGGTTGGATAATTCTTCAGCTGAATTAGCTTCGTCATATCTGGTATCATCTGTAAACTTCATTAAAATGCAAGTAGGATTAGCTTCGACGTGTGCATTTGAGATATTAATGATCATAAGCGTCATTAAAAACGTAAGTATCATTTTAATGTTAAATATTTTCATAATTAATGCGCCTACTTTCTTTTGCGATTAGTAACATCTTCTAAACCTTCGGGCAGTGACAAAAGTTTTTTATCTGAAGTTGCAGAAAATTCATTGATTTTGATAATGCATTTCCTGCCGATTACATTACCATCAGAATTTTTTGTGTAAGATACAGCTGCAATTTTAACTAAAGCGTTGCTCGAAAAATAATAACGTATTGCGCTCAAAGCGTTATTATCTGTTGATTTATAATCTTCATAGTACAATCCATTATTTAGTGTGCCGGAAGTTACATAAACGTAGTGAGGCATATCAACACTCTTTAGATTATCCGGCAGCATCGCGTTTAATAAACGAGACACATCAGCGTCACCATAACTCTGACCGTCAATTATTTCTGCCATATAATTTCTGGAATTAGCTTCAACTTTATTTTTTTTACTTCCAAAATATTCAATACGGTCACCTTTGGTATATCTTGTAAATAAGAAGGTTTCACTGCCCTTTGTCAGTCGGCACATATCAAAATTACCGTCGCCGACTTCTTCGTATCGATCTTCACCGTCACCAACAACAATACCGCGTTTTACCTTATTTGTGAGATAATCATTTTGATTAACCGCCATTCCGCTTGAGCCGAATAAGTTTACTCGATCTCTATTTGTGACACGCGGTGAAGGCGTAATATTTTCATAACGAATAGTATATTTTTTACCAATCAAAATATTTCTGTATGTTTCCAACCGTTCAGAAGCTTCTGCAGTGACTTGGGAAGTGTGAATCATTACAAAAGCAATCAAAGCACTTAAACAAAGGCAAATAATTTTCTTCATTGTTTCAACGCCTCCAAAGTTTCAACTTGTACCAACTTTTGAGTTAAATCATCAATATCGCCAATGCCGGCAGCATATACTTTCGTTTTTTTATGAATTTTAAAGGCACCTTTTGGAATTTCGCCCTGTAAATTTTTTATTTTAATATTATTTACCGGATATTTTGTTCCATTTCTAAGTATTGAATAATGAGCTTCCACAAGTTTGCCGTCTTTATAATACATTTCATAGATTATCTGAGTGTTTTGCCCGCCAACTTGAGCTTTAACGTCAGAAATGTATTCATCGCAGTCATATTCTGTGTTATCAATTTTCTTTTTAGAACTGTTGACAAATCGTGGCACACTTATGGCATTTGATTTCTTTCTATATGAATCGTTCCAGTAAAATACTGATAGCTCATATGGAACTGCCAATTTTTGAGCGACACAATTCCAACCCTGTCGAGGATCGAGATTTGGATCATTTAATTTATTTTCAGGCAGAACAATTGCCGCGTCTTCATCGACAAATTGATAATACTTTCCGTTTTGATACAGCACTTCAGGACATTTGCTGCCGCTGCCGCCAAAGAGTGCGCCCAATGGATTAAAATACGTAACCCAATTCATCTTTAGATATTGTATGCGTTCCATTCGCTTGTTATCGAAAGCCGCCAGTATCTTTGTTTCATTGGCGTCACTGTACTCAATATAGAATGTGCCCGATTGAAATATCTTTCTGTATTCTTCGGCCGCTGGTTGCTCGGCGAATACTGACTTTGTGAAAATCAGAAATATTGCCGACAATACAATAAAAATCTTTGTTTTCATACAATCACCGCCATATTAAACTCTTCTGCGTTTGCCTGAGCCGTCCATTTTTGCGAGAATTCCATAATTTTTGTTGAAAATAAGATCATCAACCGCTTTATACAAGGCATTGCGTACTTGAACTTGACTAAATTCTTTTGCGCCGATTTTTATTTTATGTGTCAAAAATGAAGTCGTTGAACCTTCGGATACACTTTCAATACCGCTTTCATCGTCGGTTACAGTAACTTCTTCTTCGCCTTCAATCTTTTTCTTTAGTGTAAATTCCATATTTGTACTGGCTGATGAACCTGTGCCGCTTGCCGCAAGTACAATACGTCCGGTTTCAACCTCAATAATTCGAGCTGAAACATTTGCAATGACTGTATTTTTCTCGCCGCCCGCACCGCCGGCAACGCTGTTATCGTAACTCAATCCACTTGTCTTCGTGCTTAAACCGGTTATACTGCCAGCAATCAAATACTGTACGCCAAGCATTTTACCGACTTGTACGGCAGACATTGGGTCTATCGTAGCACTCATATTGAACGTGTGTTCATTTATTATGGCGGTCATATTTTCACGTTCAAGCACATTGAAAAAACGTTTACTGTCTATTAAAGCTTCAATTACAAATTCTGAAGCTATTGACGCATCTGCAAAAGTCAGTCCTTCAGAGACCGAAGCTTTATTTACGAAAGGCAGTACCGCTATCGTTGGATTGTCATTCAATCCAGCTCTACAGATGTTTGGCACCATAAAAGTAACCACACACAACAATGACAACAATAAATTTTTCATAAAAGATTCCTCCTTTAAATTTAATTCACATTCATTTTAATCAAGCTATCGTTGACACTTTCAACAAATATGCCTAGTTTCGTATGCTTCATTAAAAGCTGCACAATTATATGAGCTTTTTGTGTTGATTCCAATTCCAAAACAGTTTTATTATCGCTGTGCTCGCGAATATAAACATTTTGTACTCCACTGACGCCAAGCAAGTCTTTTCGTAGTTGTTCAATCTTATTGTAATCACTGCAGGATACGATAATCTGTAATCCGGCAGTTGATTTAGAAGCAAATTTTCTAAAAGTTTTATCAAGTTCCACTGCGGCACGTTCAGCAATACTTTGCAAGGCTTTATCTTCAGCCCGTGAAGATGAGCTATCCATGCCTTGACCAGTGACAACAAAATTTCCAACTAAGTCGCCCGTGCTGTATTTTATGATTCGCATTTCTAAATTGGCTTTAGCTTCCAAAAGTGAAGTTTGTGTCATCTCACTACTGCCATATCCAGGTACTTGAACGTTCTTAACATCTGCACGAATCTTGCCTAAAACCAGATATTCTACGCTATTATCAGCATTGGCCGCATCCGTAGGCGACTGATTGCCGTTATAAATATCATTTAACATTTGAGGATTTTTTAAACGAATTATTTGATTAGCATCCACTACATGTGAAAAACCCATACTTATTAATTTTGCGTTCATTGCGGCTTCTACTGTGGTAGCGTGCGGATCACTTTGCTCGTCTTGTGATGTGGAATTTTTCAAAATTATTACTGCTATTCGTGGATCGTTTAACATATAGAGCATCGTTAGGTTATTCATGAGTTTACTATTAGGATCAGAATCGACATCAATAATTGCTCTTACACGATAACCATTTGTCGTCTCTTGTTCATTCACTATTTTTATACTTTTGACATAACCGCGTGACTTTTTATATATTTCATCAAGTTCTATCATCAAATTTACTGCCAAAGTATTTGAATCAATAAAAGTGCCAACAACTTGTTCAACTGCCATTCGCATCGCGTCGTTTACTGCACTTTCACGATTTATTCCTAAACCCTCAACCGTAACTTCTTTTGCAAATGAAGTCTGTATTGATAAAAATAATACTAACAGTAAATTCATCATTGTTTTCCACATCATCATTTCTCCTTTTAGTTACTACTCAATGTCATGCTTACAATATATCAATGATATTATACCCCCCCCCAGTTTGGCTTTGTCAAGTGTTTCGTGCATTTTTTGTAAAAAAAAATAAGCTGCTCATTTAATTAATTATGAACAACTTATTTAAATTAATATAAATGTATATTTATGAACTCACTTCAGTGTAGCGGTAAACTTTTCAATCATCTTAAACGGCTTATATGATTCTTTGGCTTTACGAAGACCTTCCAAGCCCATATCTTCTTCACGGTTTATGTATTTCATTGATGACCACTCGTGTGCAACGAAGCCTTGATTTATAGCAGGGTACGCGCCGCGAATATCTGGATCGGCTTTTTCAACGTGGATTACGGCAGTGTCAGTATTCAACTGCTCACCAAAAGTAAATGCAATTATCCTGCCGTCAAGTTCAATGGCACCGCCCTTTATGTCGAAGTCACAGAAATTATCCAGTATCTCATTTATTGCCGCACGTTCTAACGGCAAGAAAGGATCGTCCGGCAGCTCTGGTGCTCTGAGGTCGTACCAGTTATTCAATTCTTCACGGCACTTTGGAATAATCTCTTTAGTTATTGGTAAATAATTTGCCATAGGATAATTTTTTTGAAAACTGTTGAGATGATTCTTCTTTGAATGATACTTGCGGCCTGCCAAATTTATGAGGTCGTCGGCAAGATAAACATAATCAAAATTATAACGGTTAGGTTCAATATTAAATTGAGCATCTGGAAATTTGTTCAACTCGTCAACAAAAGGCTTATCAATACCGCCAATTACAAGTTTGTTATCCGTATCATTTGTCGCGAAATACTCAATAATCGTTGCAATTGCGTTCTGCATCTTATCTTCTGGACCAAGCGGCTGCAGCGAAGCGATTTTGCCGTGCCACTCGGAAATCATATAAATTACATCGTCCTGCAATGTCCATTGAATATTATACGGCTTGCGCCACATATACAAATTTGTAAAGTTAAAATGAGCATTTTCATAGTATCTTGAACGATAAAATTTATCAAATGTTGGCTTATCAGCTTTCTCAATTGGTTTAAAATCTATGATGGTCACGTCCTTTCATTTAAATATCGTTTAACCGCGTCCTGCCAGTTCGGCAGTCGTTTAAATCCGGCTGAATCGAGACTTTGTTTGCTCAGACGAGAATTTTTAGGCCGGACTGCCTTAGTTGGATATTCACTTGACGGCACAGGTATAACTTCAGTCTTTGCACCGGACTGACGGAAAATCTCAGCGGCAAATTCCGCCCACGAACAGAATCCTTCGTTGGTCGCGTGATATATTCCATATTTGTCAGTCTGAACCATATCAACGAGCAATGGCGCAAGATCAGCAGTGTAAGTTGGCGATCCAATCTGATCGCTGACGACGGTGAGTTTATCTTTAGTTTCACTCAGACGCAGCATCGTCTTAACAAAATTTTTCCCATTAACGCCAAATACCCACGAAATTCTAACAATAAAATACTTTTTCAGATTATTGATAACAGCGTTTTCGCCGGCAAGTTTGGATTGACCGTAAGCATTAGGCGGATTTTTTTTGTCATTAACTTCATAAGGAGTATCGCCGTCGCCTGGAAAGACATAATCGGTGCTTATATAAATCATTTTTGCATTAATCTCACGGCAAACTTTGGCAATCGTCTCCGTCGCAGTGCCGTTGACTTTCATTGCTAGTTCAGGCTCATCTTCCGCTTTATCAACTGCAGTATAAGCCGCGCAGTGGATAACCGCGTCTGGCTTGTGAGCTTTAATAAAATTGGCAATGCTTAACTCATCGGTTAAATCAAAATCTTTTCGAGCTGCGGCGATTGTGTCAATATTTCGTCTGTTCAGCTCATTCACAACATCAAATCCAAGCTGACCAGTTATGCCAGTTACTAATACTTTCATTTAAATTATATCTCCAATCTAAGGTTAATCATAATATCTGAAAAAGGTCGCAATTGTTCAGCAGTAATTTTTTGACGCTT
>JAFUTM010000405.1 GCA_017484235.1 Selenomonadaceae bacterium | reverse complement strand
GGTTATTTCTTTCTATTTAAAAATTCTTCCAGATTCACAATAATTTGTTGACGATATCTCCATTGATAGTGTTAGAAAATTCCATTTGGATTTCTCTAACGAAACGCCGCCAATATTTTCGTGCACGCTTAACCATCAAAAAACTGGAATAATATACAATTGGAAATTTGGCCGAAGTACCGATGTTATCAATAATTCTTACGCGCCGTTCATTTGGTGACAGACGCTGAACTAAAAAATTTTTCGGATCCATTCCGGCAGCGATAAATTTTTCATTAATAAACGTTTGCTTGAAGTTTACAAGCAAATCAGTTAAATCGTCTACACTTACTGGATTTTGAATGTGATCAAGTACCGTTTTACATTCAGAACCATCAAAATCAAAGACATTTTCAAAAACGTAACCAGTGCCCATATTGGTATCAACCGTACCGAAATATTTAGTAAGCAAAGTCATTTTATCAGCCTTAGAGCCTAGTGCTCTGCGATACTTCATTTCTCGTTCAAAATCCGAATCAGGTGTAACATAAAGAATTTTGATACAAAGATTTTTATCGTCAGGGTGAGTATAAACTTCTTTGTGATTTCCCTTACCTAAAAAAAGATCATTTGTTAAAATTAATGTTTTCGACATAAAACGCCTCACAAAAACAAAACATCGAATAGTAAATCATAAACATCAAGGCAAGATTATATTAATGCCGTGATTCTCAGCTGCATTGCATATGTCAGATTTTGGTTTTGAATCAGTAATTACACCGGAGAGTGAATCAAGAGAAGCAAAATTATAATTGCCGTCTGTAGAAAATTTACTCGCCTGTGCAACAATATAAGCACGTTTGCTAACTTGAATGACTTTGGCTTTAGTTATCCCTTCGTCAATATTATAAGTCGAAACGCTGTTCTCTTTAACATCAACGCCGACCGCACCGATAAAAGAAATATCCGGCTTGAGTCTGGAAACGTATTCATAAGACATACCACCACAAAAACCATCGCGGCTTCTATTGATATGACCGCCAATAGATATTACATCTATCTTTGGATTTAAAGTAAGAATCGTCATCACGTCAATCATATTTGTAACGACCTTATACTCATTGTTAGATTTAATCAACAGATCGGCAAGGGCGATATTAATTGTAGAAATGTCCAGAAAAATCATATCGCGAGGCGAAATCAACTTAAAAGCTGCCGCTGCAATTTTACGCTTAGCTTCAACGTCAAGTGTCCGGCGTTTAATTGCTTCCGCAACGTGAAGTTTTTCCCTTATCACAACCGCGCCGCCATATGTGCGTTTTAATTTACCGTCCTGTTCAAGAGCAGCTAAATCTTTGCGGATTGAATCTTCTGTTACGCTGAATTTTTCGGCGAGTTCTTTAACTAAAACTTTGCCATTCTCTTCCAGCAATTCGAGAATTTTTTCCTGTCGTTCTTCTAAAAACATCGTCACCACTCATTTATTGATTAAATTTGGAATTGACCGATAGCAGACTGCATATCTGTCGCGAGGTTAGCCAGTGCCTGAGATGCTGCCGCAATCTCCTCGTTAGAGGCAGACTGTGTTTCCGTTGCAGATGAAATGGATTGCGTTTTATGATCTGTATCACGGCTGGCTTTATCAATTATTTCAGTAGCTTCAACAATTTTAGCCGCACCGTCGGAAACTGTTTTAACTGATTGATTAATGCCGGTGATTTCTTCCTTAATGCCGTCAACCATTTGCATAATTTCCTTAAACTGGACGCCAACCTCACGGATTGCCTCTGTTCCAGCTTTCACGTCTTCGGTGCCGCTCTTCATTGACTCAACCGCTTCTTCAGTTGCAGCTTGTATACTTTCAATGCGTGAGC
>JAFUTM010000404.1 GCA_017484235.1 Selenomonadaceae bacterium | reverse complement strand
GTATACTTTTATGAAATGGGCAATCGTTTATGTGTTGATTTGTTGGGCACTTATGCCAGAATGTTTGGACTTGGTGAAAAGACTGGCATTGACCTACCTTATGAATCGGAAGGCCTGGTTGCCAGCAAAGAACTTAAAATGAAATTATACAACGAAGAATGGTTTTTATCCGAAACTTTCGATGCAGCAATTGGCCAGGGCTTTAATTTAGTGACACCACTCCAGGCGGCAATGGTAATGGGCGAAATTGCAGCAAACGGCAAACGATATAAGCCTCACGTCGTACAGAAAATTGTGACGCAGGACGGCGAACTTATTAAAGAATTTCAACCAGAACTCTTATCGCAGCTTGAAGTGCCGGACTGGGTTATTGAGCTTGTACAATCCAGTCTTCACGACGTCACTAAATATGGAACGGCGTCAAGAAATTTTGCGGGCTTTCCATATGACATAGCAGGTAAAACCGGTACCGCTGAAAACTCTCAAGGTCGAGATCATGGTTGGTTCGTCGGTTATGGTCCATTTGATAATCCAAGAATATGTGTGGCAGTAATTGTGGAGCAGGGCGGATTTGGTGCCTCTTCAGCAGTTCCGATCGGTCGAATGATTTTAGAAGCATACTTTAAAATTAATGAAGACCGTGCTAAACAATGGGCAGCTTATCAAGAGCAGCAGGCTCAACAGGCCCAACAATCTCAACAAGTTCAGCAAGATCAACAAAATCCACCAACTCAGCAGAATCAGCCAGACCAACAGAATCAACAAAGTCAACAATCACAGCCATATAATGACGAATATATTAGAAATGAGCAAAGCCAGCCGCCTTCAGACCGTCAAGCAACAAATTCATCATATTAGTAACGGAGTCATTTATATAAATGAGCGACAAAATTTATATCAAGAATTTCATAATCGGCACGATAGTAGGAATGATTTTAGTTACTTTAATAGTTTGGCTGATACCGGAAAATATGTACTTTGACGGCGAATATCCGTCCTGGCGTCAACAGAAGGATTACACGCACTCCAAAGGCGATAAACCACAAATCCTATTTTTAGGTGATTCTGCTTTCAAAGCCGCCGTTGTGCCCGATTTAATAAGTGAAGATGCTTATAATTTATCACTGGGCGGCGCAGGCTCAATTGAGATGTACTATTCATTAAAGAATTATATGGAGAATCACCCAAAGCCCAAAATGGTTTTTATTTCAATCAGTGCGATGCACTTCATCTATCTAGACCGTTACCGTGACAGGACATTGTATTTTCACTTTTTATCGCCGACAGAACAGATTACATCTCAGTTAAACATATTTAAATTCGATAATATACCATTTATGGACAAAATTTTTATATCGCTCGAAAATCTTCAATATATGATAAAATTTCCAGTAAAATATTTTCAGACAATAAAAAAAAGCGAACTGTCACGCGGTCCACTCAATGAAGAAATTTATCAAAAGGCGGCCTCTGAACGCGGTCATATGTTATTTGGCCACGATCCAGAATGGTTCAATCATTACGAGCCGCATAATCAGCTTTTAGTGGATTTCAAATTATTAAAAAGCACTGACTTTTATATGAAAAAACTTCTGCAACTATGCATAGATAATGACATTCCAGTTTACGTTGTACAGACGCCAATCAACAAGATGAGCTACGAGACGACACTAAAACATAATTACTTTCCACCGTACCAGCAATACCTGCAGCAATTATCTCAAGAATTTAACGTTGACATCGAAACTGATTTAAAAATTTACGACATACATTTATTTGGAGATCACTTGCACTTAAATGAAGAAGGCGCAGCTATATTTTCGCGTGATCTGAAATCAAAATATAAAATATGATATAGATAAGAAATATTTTCATAATTCAAAAACTAAAAAAGCTGTACATTGCGAAATTTGTACAGCTTAATTTTTTCGTTCTAATTGTCTGCGAGTCATCTCCTGTACGAGTTCAATTGCACCGCGACCAATACCAGTCTCACGTGCAATATCTTCTACGCTCATTCCGTCAAGCAGCATATTTTTTATTTTGATAGAATCAGAAGTTTGTTTACGCCCTTGTCCTTCATTGCGCGGATTAGATTTATTATTGCTGGCATCTTCTTCACTGGCAGCCCGTAATAATCGTGCCGTATCTTCAGGATTTTTTCTCTGCGATTCAATTTTAACCGGTTCAGTATCAACAACAGCAGCGGCCCGTTGTCTGGAAGGAACAACAATTGAACGACGATCCGGTGCTTTAAGCGGAGTTTTAACATCGGTTTTATTATTGCTCATGGATTTTTTGAGCATTTTTTCAAAATCTTTAGCCTCATTATTTTCAGCTTCTGAAGTGTCTGCTGTCTCTGTCGTTTTTTTCAAATTAGTATTAGCTTTAGTTGTTGTAGAGGAAGAATCATCTTTATTTTGTGCAGTTAATGATGTTTTAGAAGTTGAAGGAGTCGTTGGTTTTTGACGAGTAGATAAAATTGGCGGCGGAGAAATTGGTGAAGGAACATTTGGCAATGGAGCTGTCACCATAGGAGATGGCATCATTGGCGTCATCATCGGTGTTGTCATTGGCATCATCGTTGGCTGCATAGGCATTTGCATCGGCATTGACATAGCCATTGCAATCTTTTTATCAGCTGCATCCAGTTTTCGCTGCAATTCTTCAACCGTGTCACCAGCTTCTTCCAACTTAACCAGCAAATCTCTAATCTCAGTAGATTGACCTTCACTTCGTTTTAAGAGTTTCCTGAGTTCTGCCACACGACCTTCAAGTATTGTACGATTTTTTTCGGACTCATCAAGTAAATCTTCCAAACTGGATACTTGACTTTCCATTCGTCCAATAACTTCATTTGCCGTTTTTTCGATTTCCTGTTTTAATTTGCCAGTAGATTCTTCTACTTGGCGCCGTTCCTCAATCTATTGCTGCCGCTTTTTCGATTGATTCCAAACCATAAAAACCATAATCGCACCAATTGCGATTAGAAGT
>JAFUTM010000403.1 GCA_017484235.1 Selenomonadaceae bacterium | reverse complement strand
TGTATAACGCAGCGATAACAAGTTGCGTTTTTTTGTTGACACTTTTTGGATTATTTAATAAAATCTAAATAAAAATAATATTATACGAGGTGGGCGAATTGAATATTTTAATTATTGGCAGCGGTGGACGCGAACACACGCTGGCGTGGAAAATTGCTCAAAGTGCTAAATGCGATAAATTATATGTAATTCCTGGCAATCCAGGTATATCTGAAATCGCTGAATGTGTCAGCGGAATTTCAGTCAACGATAACAATAAAATAATTGACTTTGCCAAATTAAATAATATAAGTCTCGTTGTTATTGGACCAGAGGCTCCGCTTGTTAATGGCTTGGTTGATGATTTAAAAGCTGCTGGCATTAAAGCGTTTGGCCCGACTAAAGCAGCGGCACAAATTGAAGGCTCTAAAATATTTGCCAAAAATCTGATGAAAAAATACAATATTCCAACGGCTAAATATGAAATATTTGACAATGCCGACAAGGCTCGCGAATATATTAAGTCTGAAGGCGCACCGATTGTTATTAAAGCTGACGGTCTTGCAGCCGGTAAGGGCGTTATCGTTGCAATGAATCTTGACGAGGCGTTGAGTGCTATTGACGAAATTATGGAGCAAAAATCTTTTGGCGAAGCTGGCAGTAAAATTGTTAACGAAGACTTCATGGACGGTGAAGAAGCCTCGCTATTAGCTTTTACCGACGGCAAGACGATTGTTCCGATGATTCCTTCGCAAGATCATAAACGTGTCAACGACGGCGACGAGGGCCTCAATACAGGTGGAATGGGCGCGTATGCTCCGGCACCGGTTATGAATAAAGATATTGTTAAATTAGCTGAAGATAAGATTTTAAAACCAGTCATTAAGGCAATGGCAAATGAGAACTGCACTTATCAAGGCTGTCTCTATGCCGGACTTATGATTGTCAACGGCGAGCCTAAAGTCGTCGAGTTTAATGCACGATTCGGCGATCCTGAAACGCAAGTGGTTTTGCCTCTGCTCAACAGTGATTTAGTGGATATAATGCTTGCCTGTATTGACGGCACACTTGACTTACAAAAAGTTGAGTGGTCAGATGAGTGCGCGGTTTGTATTGTTTTAGCTTCTGGCGGATATCCGAAGAGTTACGGTAAAGGCTATGAAATCGACGGCCTCAGTAAATCAAAATCACTTGGCAATTTAATTTTCCACGCGGGTACTAAAAATGTCGACGGCAAAATTGTAACTGACGGCGGACGCGTGCTTGGTGTTGTTGCGAAAGCCGGAGATATTAAGTCGGCAGTTGATAAAGCATACAAGGGCGTTGAGGTCATTCATTTTGACAATATGCATTTCAGACGCGATATTGCTTATCGTGCATTAAAATTTAACAAATAATTAACAAATAATTCAGTCTCAAATAAATTTTTGAAAAATTTTAAAATTTTTTTTAAATTAAGAAGGGAATTTAAAGCGCATATAGAATAACAACAAGTATAAGATTGCTGATAAGCATTCTAAACGTAACAAATTTAATGATTATTTAATGAATAGGAGAGGGTTTATAATGACAGAAGCAACAACCACAATTGAAAACAAAACTGGTATTCACGCACGTCCGGCATCAGTCTTCGTACAGAAGGCATCTTCTTTCAAATCCAAAATTCAAATTAAAGCTAAAGGCAAAACTGTCGACGCGAAAAGCATTCTCATGATTATGAGTATGGGTCTCGTCAAAGGAACAGAAATCACGCTCGTTGCTGATGGTCCAGACGAAGCTGAGGCTGTCAAAGAATTGAAAGCTCTCGTCGATTCAAAATTCGGTGAAGAATAAATCAATGCAGAATTAAGATCAATGTGGAATTCGGAATGCAGAATTAATAATTAATAAAAGTTTTAATTTCGCATTCCGTGTTCTGCACACTTAATTGTTTAATGAAAGGAGTCGTATCAAATCGCGTCGGCTCCTTTTGCGTATAATTTGTTGGAGGAAAGTTAAATGGCTGAAAAAATGAAGGGCAAAGGCGTAATTTCCGGTATTGCAGTTGGCAAAATCATGCTCGCAGGTCAAAACCTCGACGGTTATCTCAAAGATTATAAACCAAAGAAAAAAGCTGACGAAAAGAAAATTGCAGCTGATGCATTAATCAAAGTTGCGGCAAATTTAGTTAAAACGATCGAAGACCTCAACAAGAAAAATATGAAAGAACAAGCGGCTATTCTTGAAGCTCATCGTATGATGGTCGAAGATCCTGCAATGAGCGGTGCAATTGATGAACAGGTCGATAAAACCGGTTCAGCACCAAGAGCAGTCCTTGATGCTTATGAGTCACAGGCTCAAGTCTTTGAACAAATGGAAGACGAATACTTCCGTGGCCGCGCAGTTGATATGCGCGATGTCGGCAAGCGCATTGCAAAATACATTCTCGGAATTAAAGAACCTGAAATTGGCGAAGGCAAAGTCATCGTCGCTGGTCAGGAAATTGAACCGTCTGTTATCGCTGGTCTTCCTTCAGAAAAAATCGCTGGCGTTATTCTTGGTCAAGGTTCAACCACTTCTCACGCAATCATCATTGCAAAGACACGTGCTATTCCTTCAATCGTTGGCGTTGGCGATGCAATCGAAAAAATGGCTGACGGCGATCCAGTTATCATTGACGGTGATACCGGTGATATTCTCATTCGTCCAACTGATGAAGAGCGTGCAAGCTATGACGTTAAAATCAAGAAGCAGGAAGAACTCAAAGCTCACTATGCTGAACTGAAAGAACTGCCGGCAATCACGACCGACGGTGTTAAAGTTGAACTCGTTGCAAATATCGGTTCACCTGCTGATGTTGATGCAGCTAATAACTTTGGGGCTGAGGGCGTTGGCCTCTTCCGTTCAGAGTTCGTCTTCATGGGCAAAACTGATATTCCTAAAGAAGAAGATCAATTCAAAGAATATAAAGCGGCTGTTGAAAAATGTAAGGGTAATCTCTGCGTTATTCGTACAATGGATATTGGCGGCGACAAACCACTGCCTTATATCCAAGTCGGTCAAGAAGAGAATCCTTTCCTTGGCTATCGTGCAATTCGTATCAGTCTGCAGCGTCGCGATCTCTTCATTCCACAGTTGAAAGCAATTCTTCGTGCAGGCAAATTTGGTAAAGCTGGCATTATGTTCCCAATGGTCATCAATGTTGACGAATTTAAAGCGGCACAAAAGATGGTTGAAGATGCAAAAGCTGAACTTGTACACGAGGGCAAAGAGTATGGCGATGTACAGCTTGGTATCATGGTTGAAACTCCGGCAGCGGCAGTTATGACTCCGATTCTTGCAAAATATGTTGACTTCTTCAGCATTGGAACTAACGATCTCGTTCAGTACACACTTGCTGTTGACCGCGGCAATGCTCAGATTGCATATTTGTACAATCACTTTAATCCAGCAGTTCTTCGCCTTATCAAACGTACGATTGAGTCTGCCAACAAAGAAGGCAAATGGGCTGGAATGTGCGGCGAAATGGCTTCTGATCCTAATGCTGCAATTCTTCTCATGGCAATGGGCATTAAAGAACTCTCAATGTCCGCTCCTTCAATTCCAAAAGTTAAAGAACGTATTCGCAATATCTCTTCTTCAAAGGCGAAAGAAATTCTTGACAAAGTTATGGAAATGGAAGACGGCAACGAAATTAAAGCTTACCTCTCTACTATTTCATAATGATATGTTAGTAAATCATTTAATATATTTATAAACAAAAAACCTCATTGAGCCGAAAATTCTCAGTGAGGTTTTTTATTTGCAAACTTTATTATAAAAAGTATTGCAATTGATTTAGATGATATGTTATAATGATTGCCGTATTTAAAAACACGTGTGACCGATGCCGTTCCTGTGCTTTATCATTAAAAGTGACAACGGCAGCAATATAAATCACACGGAAGTAAACAGGAGGAGTTTATAATGGCAGTAATTTCAATGAAACAACTGTTGGAAGCAGGCGTTCACTTTGGACATCAGACACGCCGCTGGAATCCTAAAATGGCGAAGTACATCTTCACCGAACGCAATGGCATTTACATCATCGATCTTCAAAAGACGGTGAAAAAAGTTGACGACGCCTTTGCATTTATCCGCAGCGTTGCAGAAGAAGGCAAGTCCATTCTCTTTGTCGGCACGAAAAAACAGGCTCAAGAAGCTGTTAAAGAAGAAGCTGTCCGCGCTGGTCAGTTCTTTGTCAACGAACGCTGGCTCGGTGGAATGCTTACAAACTTCCAGACAATTCAAAAACGTATCGGCAGATTAAAAGAATTAGAAGAAATGGAAGCTGACGGCACGTTTGATGTTTTGACTAAAAAAGAAGTTATGCAGCTTCGCCACGAGATGTCTCGACTTGAAAAATATCTCGGTGGTATTAAAGAGATGAATAAAATACCTGGCGCATTATTTATCGTTGATCCGCGCAAGGAACGCATTGCAGTTGCTGAAGCTCGCAAAGTGGGCGTACCAATCGTAGCGATTGTCGATACAAACTGCGATCCAGACGAGATTGATTATGTCATTCCAGGTAACGACGACGCAATCCGTGCGGTCAAACTCATTACGGCTCGTATGGCTGATGCTGTACTCGAAGGCCGCCAAGGTCTTGATTCTGCTGAAGAAGACAATGACAACGATAACAATAATGAAGAAAATGAAAATAACGAATAAAACACATTGATGATTATGAACGGAGGATAAATATATATGGCACGAATTACGGCTGCTATGGTAAAGGATCTGCGCGAAAAGACGGGCGCAGGTATGATGGACTGCAAAAAAGCACTTGTTGAAACGAATGGCGATGAAAAAGCTGCAGCGGATTGGCTGCGTGAAAAGGGCATTGCCAAAGCTGCGAAGAAATCTGGTCGTGTTGCGGCGGAAGGTGCAGTTGCTGCTTATGTTGCAAGTGATAACAAAGTTGGCGTTTTGGTCGAAGTAAACTGCGAAACAGACTTTGCGGCTAACAACGAAAACTTTAGAGCACTTGAAAAAGATATAGCCGAACACATTGCAAAGGCTGATCCAAAAGATATTGATGCACTTAATGCAAGCAAGATTGGCGGCAAGACGATTGAAACTCTCGTCACAGAAGCAACTGCAACGATTGGTGAAAAAATATCTATTCGTCGTTTTGTACGCTATGAGTCAAAAGGCAGAATCACCAGCTATATCCATATGGGCGGCAAAATCGGTGTACTTGTTGAACTGGACGGCGGCGATGAGCAGCTTGGTAAAGATATTGCTATGCAGATTGCAGCGTCGAATCCATTAGCCGTTGACAGAACAGGTGTTCCTTCTGATGATCTCGGACACGAAAAAGAAGTTTTGCGCAAACAGGCTCTCGAAGAAGGCAAGCCAGAAAAAATCGTTGAAAAGATGGTTGAAGGTCGCATCAATAAATATTATAAAGAAGTATGCTTAATGGAACAGATTTTCGTTAAAGACACCGAAAAGACTGTCAAAGATATACTTAAAGGTGTTAAAGTGTTGCGCTTTACACGTTATCAGCTCGGCGAAGGTATTGAAAAGAAAGAAACTGATTTCGCCGCTGAGGTTGCAGCACAAATTAAATAATTAAATCTGTAACGATAAATTAAAATCGTGGAGACTAACTCTTGTTGAAGAAGTCTTCACGATTTTTTATAGTGTTGAATTATAAGTTCGTCTTGAAAATTTTAATTTTTATTCAGACCCTTATTTAATTTTTTATCTTTGTAATACTTTATTCCGTTGAGCGTGGCTTCCAAAGAAAGACCTTTGGTTGTCATTTGATAAACCCAGATGCCACGAGACGTAAGAGTCGCGCCTTCAACTGCACCACCGCTTGTACCGTCGGTTGCTGATGCGTTAGCTTGTGCACCAAATTTTATTTTGCCAGAGATGAAATTATTCCAAGCCTCTCTATCGTCAAATACAAAAATAAGCGCATATTCTTTGGCTCCAACGCCGAGACCAGCACCAACTTCTTTCATCTTCATAAAGACTTCTTCACCGGTTTGATTGTTGACTGCGAGACCACGTCCGTGACCTGTGCTTAAGAGTAATAATTTGACGCCACTATTGCTCAACGTTGCATATCCATAACTCTCACTGATAAATAACTTTGCACTTGGATATTTTTCGTAAAGTCTGTTTAATGTTTCCTGCGACATATCGCGAATCTCCTGCCGCTGTTCCTCAACACTGGATTTGGCAAAGACCGTCGTTATTGTCATCAACATACACACCAACGTCAAAACAAGTAACCTTATCGATCGATTTTTCATTCATGTCACCTCATCAAAAATAATATAACTAATTTACAGAATTATAATTTATAATACTCCGAATTGTCAATTAATTTATCTTAAAATAATTTATCGAATACTTACATTAAAAAATATTAAGAATTAGATTAAATTTTGATTAAAATTTCAAAATAATGATTTATTTTACAACGATTTTGTTATATTATAAAATGTAAGAAAAATATTTGTATGCGGTGGTGATGAATTATGGCAGAAAAGCAGCGAATTTTTATTGTTGAAGACGAAAGACGAATTGCACGCTTCTTACAGATTGAATTGGAACACGAAGGCTTTGAAACGGCGATGGAAAGCAATGGCAAACGTGCTTTTGAACGAATAATTCAGGAAAATTATAATCTGGTCTTATTAGATGTTATGCTGCCGGAAATGGACGGACTGACTATTTGCCGTAAAGTTCGTGAGTTGTCAGATATTCCAATTATTATGCTTACGGCAAAGGACGACATTGAAGATAAGGTCAATGGACTTGACGTTGGAGCCGACGATTATATGACGAAGCCATTTGCCGTACCGGAACTTTTGGCGAGAATCCGCGCGGCACTCAGAAAACATTCGGATCACAATGATGCTGATGAAACTGGTGACGGTTCGGCACGTTTTATCGTTAAAGATTTAGTTTTATTTCCTGGGCGATATGAAGTTCAGTATAAAGGTGAACCAATTGAACTGACTAAGAAAGAATACGCGCTGCTTGAATATTTAGTGAAAAATAAACGAAATGTCTTGACGCGCGATCAGATTTTACAAACGGTATGGGGGTATGATTATCTTGGCGACACAAATGTCGTTGATGTTTATATTCGATATTTAAGATCGAAGATTGATGACCGATTCGGTGAGAAATATATCCACACCGTGCGAGGTGTAGGTTATGTCGTTAAAGAAAAGTGACAGTCTGATTAAGCTGTTTGAACGATTACAGGAAAATACTGCAATAAATGAACTGATAAGAATCCGCAGCTTTAATGATATACGAGTATTTTTAATAAATCGTATAAATGAGTTAAGGCTGTCTATTAAGATTACACTAATTTACGCGGCAATGCTGATTGTAGTACTCTGCATTGTAAGTCTATTGACTACAACAGGGCTTTATATGTCGTTTTATCATCAAGCACAGATTGCAATGGAAGAGTCAATCAGTCATACTATGGAAAAGCTTAATCGCGGCGATGTACTGGACAGCAGTTTCTGGGCCGGTGATCCGGTTACACAGGGCGTAGTACTCCGTGTTACAGATTTACAGGGCGGCACGATTATAGAAAACGATCCTCAATTTCCATCGATAGCGGAAATGGTTAAAAGTGCGCGTAAAAATCCACCAATGTGGGCGAATCAGAATTTTATTTTGATTGAAACACACGAGGCTATGATCTACTATAAAAGACTGACTCTTGAACGTGGCGGCCAGATATTTTATTTGCACTTTTTTAAGACCATAACACTTGAAAAGCAATTTTTAAGTTATATGTTAATGATTTTGTTTGCAGTAAATACAATTGGTGTATTTTTGGCGTTAATAGTCGGCTATATTGTCAGCAACAGAATATTGCAGCCAATTCGCAATGTAACAAACACGGCCAAGAGTATTGAAGCTAACAATATGGACGAACGACTCAAGATTGGTTCTGCACACGATGAGGTCACTGAACTTTCCGATACATTTAATCATATGCTGGATCGTCTGCAGGAAAGTTTTCGGCAGCAGCAGCAGTTTGTATCCGACGCTTCTCACGAATTGAGAACACCGGTAACAGTTATATTGGGCTATTCTGATATGCTGGTTCGCTGGGGCAAAGAAGATGAAGAACTCCTCGACGAAGGTATAACTTCAATTCAATCTGAGGCAAACAATATGCACCGATTAATTGAAGAACTTCTATTTTTGGCACGTGCAGATCAGAACGCTCAGACTTTAATAAAAGCACCAACTGAGCTTTCGATGATTATAGATTTTGCAATTACTAAAGTACAACTCAAAGAAACTCAATCTATAGACGTTTTGATAAATGATGCTGGCGAAATTTACGCCGACAGAGATGCGATTGAAAAGATGTTGATAATATTTATTGACAACGGAATTAAATACAGCGGCGACAATGGCAAAGTCAGAATTTATTCGCGGCGCGACAATAATTGTATGAAAGTTTCAATAGAAGATAACGGCGTCGGTATTGCAAGTGAACACCACGATAAAATATTTGATCGCTTCTACAGAGTGGACAGTTCTCGAACTAAGTTGGCTGAAGGTGTCACGAGTGCCGGTCTCGGTTTATCAATTGCTAAATGGATTGCCGATCAGCACGAAATTAAAATCGACCTTGAAAGTGAGATCGATGCGGGCACGAAAATCACATTGACAATTCCATTGGCTTCTAATAAACTTATAAGTGATGCCGACTCAGTGGAAGAGACTGACACGCTCTTTGATGAATCAGCTGATGAAATTAATTCCAATTATATTAAAAATACTTCAAATTTGACTTTTATAAAAGAGTGAAATGTGTTAAAATAAATGTCAAGTTATATGTAGTAGTGATATTTTTTTCAGCAAATGAGGTATTTAAAATGAAGTTACAGACGAAGGCTGTATTGTTACTTAATGTTTTTGTTATTGTTGCTTGTCTTTGTATGGACTTTTTGGGTTATTACAGTGCAGATCAAAGTTTCGCTGTGTCACTTCAGAGGAAAGTCAGCTCTAATGTGAAATCCATTATTGAGATTATGGAAAATAAATATCCAGGTGACTGGCATATTGAAAACGGTTTGCTTTACAAAGGCAATGAGAAAATTGACAAAAATGAGCAATTAGTTGATTTTCTTGGTGAATTATGTGATGGACACGTGACTATATTTCAAAATGATACGCGAATCGCGACGACTGTTAAGAAATCCGATGGACAGCGTTCCGTCGGTACTAAAGCTTCAGAAACAGTTATAAATGAAGTCCTTAAAAATGGTAAACATTATATCGGTCTTGCAAAGGTGCTTGATGAAGACTATCACAGTGCCTATGCTCCACTTAAAGACGGTACAGATACAATAGTAGGAATGGCATTTGTTGGCGTGCCGGCAAGATCAGTAGACGGCGTGCGAAGTGTTGTACTTTCTATTATTGTGACTATATTTATAATTGTGACAGTTTTGGGTATCATTTCCTGGTTCCTCATTGGGCGTGAGATGAACAAACTTACTGTTGCGTCCAATGCGGTTAGCGAAATTGCTGAAGGCGATTTACGAATCGCAGATTTACCGATAACTGCAGAAGATGAAATTGGTACTTTGTCGCAGAGTGTCAACAATATGAAAAAAAATCTTCGTAAATTAATAACGAACGTGTCTAACGCTTCAGAACGAGTGGCGGCCTCTTCTGAAGAACTAACGGCAAGTGCTTATCAAGTAACGGAAACCATTCAACATTCGGCCTCTAATGCGGTTGAAATGACAGAAGATGCTGCAAAACAGGCAGATACTATTAACAATTTGCAAAGTATTATAAATGATATGAGTAATAAAATGCAAGAACTGCAAAAAAGTGCAGTGGCAATGAATGAGGTCGCTTCTGCAAGCCAAGAACGTGCAGTGGACGGCAAACAAAAAGTAGATTATGCAATTGAACAAATAAAAAATATTGCTGAGCAGGTGAATAAATCTTCGGAAGTCGTCATTAATCTTGGCAAACGTTCTGACGAAATTGGCAAGATTGTTGATACTATTTCTGCAATCGCGGATCAAACGAATCTTTTAGCATTAAATGCAGCGATAGAGGCGGCACGTGCCGGAGCGCAGGGTCGCGGTTTTGCGGTCGTTGCAGAAGAAGTTCGTAAATTAGCTGAACAGTCTAATAGTGCAGCTAAAAATATTTCTGAACTCATTAACACCATTCAACAAGAGACAAATTCTGCAGTCGAAGCGATTAATCAGGGTAATGCCAGTGTACATGAAGGCTCAAAATCTGTTATGGCAACGGGTGAAGCGTTTACCGGAATTGAACAACAGGTTGATAAGCTCAACGCTAATGTTCAAAATTCTATACAGCATATTGACTCAGTAAATAGTACGCAGCACCACATTTTGGACGCTGTAGAAGTTGTACATAATATAAGTCAAAAATCAACGGAAAAAGCTCAAAACGTCTCTGCTGTAACTCAAGAGCAAGCGGCTACCTTACACGAAATGTCAGACGCTAGCAGCAAACTCGCTGAACTTGCTCAGCAGCTTCAAAATGAAGTATTGAAATTTAAAATATAAATATTATATTTCACATATCTTGTTAATCAAATTCTCGTGATATTTATAATATACATTAAATTTAATGGAGGCTAATATTTTGAAATATATGACAGGCAAAGAATTACGCGAAGCGTATATTAATTTTTTTGTGCAAAAATGCGGGCACTTGAGATTGCCAAGTGCATCGTTGATTCCAGAAAATGATCCGACATTATTAATGATAGGCGCAGGTATGGCACCGTTTAAACCATTTTTTACCGGCAAGATGAAACCGCCTAAAACGCGAGTTACTACCTGCCAGCGCTGTGTAAGAACTGGCGATATTGAAAACGTCGGTCACACTGCCAGACATCAGACTTATTTTGAAATGCTCGGCAACTTTAGTTTTGGCGACTATTTTAAAGCTAATGCTATACCTTGGGCTTGGGAATTTTTGACCGAAGTCTGCGAACTACCAAAAGATAAACTTTGGGTGTCAATCTATCCAAAAGATGATGAGGCTCGCGATATTTGGCTGCAGCAGCCTGGTTTTTATAAAGATCATATCGTCAGATTGGAAGACAATTTTTGGGAGATTGGTCCTGGTCCGTGTGGTCCTGATTCTGAAATCTACATTGACTTGGGCGAAGAACGCGGCTGCGGCAAAGATACTTGCGCACCTGGCTGTGATTGTGACCGCTATCTTGAAATTTGGAATTTAGTTTTCACTCAGTATGACAAGACTGAAGCCGGCGATTATAAACCACTGGCACATAAAAATATTGATACCGGCTGCGGTCTGGAGCGTCTTGCTTCCGTACTGCAAAATAAAATGTCCAACTTTGAGACTGATTTACTTTATCCTATCATTGAATATGTTATGACGCGCACTAACATCAAATATGGTGCAAATGATAAAACTGATGTATCAATGAAAGTTATTGCTGACCACGCGCGGAGTATGACGGTTATGATTATGGACGGTATTTTACCTTCTAATGAAGGTCGCGGCTATGTCCTTCGCCGTATATTGAGGCGTGCAATCCGTCACGGGCGTATGCTCGGCATTAAAGACGCATTTTTGGAAGGTGCGGTTGACGCCGTTGCTAAGATTTATGACGGCGTTGCGGACTTTGAAGAACTTTCTAACAAAAAGGACTATATTAAAAAGGTCATTCGCCTTGAAGAAGACCGTTTTGCCGCGACGCTTGCACAAGGTATGGAATTGTTAAACCGTGAAATTAGTGCCGTCAAGTCTGCTGGTAAAACCGAGTTGGACGGATCAGTTGGTTTTAAACTCTATGATACTTATGGTTTTCCATTTGAGCTTACAGAAGAAATTATTAACGAAAATGGCTTGACGCTTGATAAAGCTGGTTTCGACAAAGCTATGGACGATCAGCGCAAGCGGGCACGGTCAGCGCGTGCAGAGAATCAGCGCGTTGCCGTACCGGATTTATCTGGAATAGATGTCAGTCATCTTAAAGTGGACGAATCTGCCGTTGAGTCAAAGGTCGTCGCCATTTGGAAGGACGGAAAACTTGTTGATGAGCTTTCCGACGGTGAAGAAGCCGGTATAATTTTAGAAGTAACGCCATTTTATGCTGAGGGCGGCGGCCAAGTCGGTGACGAAGGCTCTTTGACGAGTGAATTTGGCAAAATCAAAGTCAGCAATGCGAAGAAGTTGCCAGACGGAACCGTTTATCACGTCTCATATGTTGAAGAAGGCTTTGTTAAAGTTGGCGATGTGGTTAAAATTACTATTGACGCTGAAAAGAAGCTGTCCTCTGCACGCAATCACACGGCAACACATTTATTGCAAGCGGCATTGCGTAAAGTTGTCGGCGACCAGGTACATCAGGCTGGCTCACTCGTCACGCCGGATAGATTAAGATTTGACTTCTCCAACTTTGAACCTGTCTCAGCTCAACAGATTGCTGACGTTGAGGAATTAGTCAACGACGAAATTTTGAAGAGTCTTGACGTTGATATTAAGCATATGAATATTGACGAAGCTAAGAAGCTTGGCGCAATGGCGCTCTTTGGTGAAAAGTACGGCGATGTCGTCAGAGTTGTCACTGTTCCTGATTTCAGCTGCGAACTTTGCGGCGGTTCTCACGTCAAAAATATAGGTCAAATTGGAAGATTTAAAATTGTCAGTGAAACTGGTGTTGCGGCGGGCGTACGTAGAATTGAAGCGATAACTGGACGTGCGGCAATTAATGACGCAAATCATCAAACGGAACTTTTAACTAAGACAGCAGCTATACTTAAAACCAGACCGGACGACTTGCCTGTGCAGGTTGAAAAATTAGTTACTGAATCCAAAGATATGAAGAAGCAGATTGATAAACTTCACGCAATTGAAGAAAAGGCTGATGCGCAGAAACTGCTTATGGGCGTGGAAGAAATCGGCGCGGTTAAATTCGTCGCCGGCAGTGCTAAGGCTAAAGATATGGACGAACTCAGAAGCATTGCTGATACCGTTTGCAGCAATCTTGAATGTGGCGTAGTCGTTTTGGCGTCGGTTAATGACGGCAAGGTCAGTCTCGTTGCAAAGGCTGATAAGGCGGCGGTTAAACTCGGAGTACACGCTGGCAATATCGTTAAGGCGGCGGCAAAAGAAGTCGGCGGCGGCGGCGGCGGGCGACCGGATATGGCGCAGGCGGGCGGCAAAAATCCAGACGCACTTTCCGAAGCCTTCAAAAAAGCCGAAGAAGTACTTCGCAGTCAGATTAAGTGATTATTAATTAATGAAAAACTTTATAAATAATTTAATGTTTATATGTGAACGCGGACTTTTAATGTTCGTGTTCTTTTTGATGATATTAACTGTTGGACGAATAATATTTATAATTGTGCTGAGTGAATACATTGGTGGTGATACCACTGCTGCTGATGTATTCACTGCACTTTGGTTTGGTCTGCGGCTCAGTTGTCAGACGACGGGCATTTTAACGTTAATAATTTTGCTTTCAATGTTTTTGGATAAAATCTTATCAATTATTCGTCAATCATATACTCATCAAATGATTTCCAAAGTTGTTTCCTTTGCAATATTTTTATCAATGTCTATATTATACATCGCGAGTTTTCCATTTTATAAACAGTTCCACTCAAATTTCAATCAAATGATATTCAACGCTGCCAACGAAGATTTATACGCACTGCTAATCACACTGATCGACGGATTTAACCTGCCGCTGCGTTTATTGTTGGCTTTATTGCTAGCCATAGTTTTATATAAGTTATTTCAATTCATTACCAAAAAATTTTTAATCCAGCCGTCCGCTTTTTTTATCAAAGTCTTTTTAGGTGTATTGACATACGCAGTCGTAAATTTGACGATATTTGGCGGCGGGCTAACCTGGCAGACGGAACTGAACTTTGAAAATATTGGCGTGACTAAGGATAAATTTTTAAACGAATCCATTTTAGACAGCTATCAAGCTATATATCGCGGCTATGTGCTTCAAAATCGTATAACGGCCAGCGGCGGTTTAAATTTTACCTCTGATGATATTAAAAATTTAGCCGCTCAACGTGCCGGTCAATCGCCAGATTCTGACAATCTCGATGATTATTTGATTAATCGTGCTAAAGGTGCGCTTATTCCGAAGCCTAAGCATATTTTTATAATTATTTCAGAGGCTTATGCCAACTGGACGTTGCTGGATAAATATACGGATTTGCATATTGCTGACGGCGTTAAGTCCATAATAAATTCTGAGGACAGTGATTACTGCCCGACGTTCTTACCTAATGGCGCAAATACAGTTTCAGCCGTTACTGGAATCGTCACAAACTTTGCCGACGCTAATTTATATTTGACAACTTTGCCGCAATCATTTAACACCGTTTATTCAACGTCAGCCGCACCTCAGTTTAAAAAATTAGGATACGTTACTAATTTTTATTATGCTGGACCTTCAACGTGGGAAAAAATCGGCGACTTCACAACCGCGCAGGGCTTCGATAATTTCTACAGTCAAGGAGATATTGCCTCAACAAACAATAATATCACCGGCAATGTATGGGGCGTTGATGACAAGTTTTTATATCAGTTTATCGAAAATAAAATTGAGCTGTCGACTCCGAGTTTTAATGTGATTTTGAATACTTCCAATCACGCACCTTACACCGTTGATCTTGAGGCCGAAGGTATCACATTAACTAAAAAATTCGACGATGAGGAACTCAATCATAAATTAGCTCATCACGCCTACGCAGATCGCGAGTTAAAAAATTTTGTTGATTTCATAAAATCTAATGTGCCAGAGTCGCTTATTATAATTGTCGGTGATCACGCGGACAGGTGCAATATTGACGCCCAGCCTAGTGATTACGAACGTTTCGGCGTTCCATTTATTATCACGGGCAATGGCATATATCACGGCATACTGAATAAAAAATCTGCCGGCAGTCATATTGATGTTGTGCCGACGATTATTGAACTTATCGCGCCAAAGGATTTTAATTATTATGCTATCGGCACGAGTTTGACAGAAAATATTTGCGGTGTTAATTATGCACTGTTCATCACATGCACGGCAATTGGCAATGCAAATATTATACCACTTCAGCCTCAGCCATTAATTAACGACACTGCAATTGAGCAGCAAGACTGGTCCTCAATTACAGATTATATTAATTACGTAAGAGGCGTTTCTTATTGGCGTGCTAAATTCGGCAACAATTTGAATATTAAAAATTGAAAATTGAATATTGTATAGTAAAAAAGCCGTAGACTGTTGACAAATATGTCATAAACAATCTACGGCCTTTAAAGTTATTATCACGATTTATTCAAAATCAACAACGGCTCTCCGCTGATATTTTGTGTGATAATGGATAACGAAACATTCTCTTTCAGGAAAATGACGAATATCATCAATATAGCAGTATTGACGCGTCTTGAGATAAATTAATATGTCGCCTTCAAAGATTTCATATGTATCGGATATTTCAATGGTACTCGGCTCGTCTTCACGGAAGAAGCCTGTTACAATAGGTTCAGTCAACTGCTCGTGTCTTACCAGAACAAAACTGCCAGTTAGGTCCGTTCCTTCTTCAAGGTACTGATCTAAGGCGATTCTTGAACTCAAATCCACAAGATCATCTCCTCATATATTTATTTTATCATAAGTCGTTTTAATTATAATATCACGTTATTAATCAAACGTCAAGCCTTCATCGTTCAATCTGTTAAATAATTCTTCACGACTGACAGCATAGGTGCCAACTTTCGCAACAACGATTCCAGCAGCAAGATTAGCGAGATAAGCCGCTGCAATAGAATCCATTTTCCCTGCAATTGCCATAGTGAATACAGCAATTACCGTATCGCCTGCGCCGGACACATCAAAGACTTCCTGCGCTTTGGCTTTAATGTGAGATACTTTATCGCCGTCAACAATTGTAAGGCCACGATCTGATCTTGTCACAATAATACTGCCTATATTAAATTTTTTCGTCACATACCGCGCAGCCAGTTCAACTTCTTTGTCGGTGTTTTTTATTGGATTAGTTAAAACATCATTGAGTTCTTTTAAATTCGGAGTAATAAAACTGGCACCACTGTATTTACTCCATTGACTACCCTTTGGATCAACAACAACTGGTATATTTTTTTTACGGCACATTTTAATTATTTTTTGGCAGGTCTCTTCCGTACAAGTACCTTTACCATAATCTGAAATGATCACCGAATCAACTGAACGCAAACTGCTGACTCTATTTTGAATATTTTCCAGCAAATTATTTGCGTCGTCGCCGACAATCGGAGTTGCATCTTCGAAGTCCAGACGAAGCATTTGCTGATGACCGCCTATAATTCTAATTTTTGTTGTGGTCGGCTGCTGAAGGTGGACTAAATCAAAATAATCAATATCACGGGCAAGGAGTTTTTCAACAAGTGTTTCACCGTGATAGTCATCGCCGACGAAACCGGCAATTGATGTTTGACAACCAAGCAGCGCAAGATTGTGAGCAACGTTGGCAGCTCCTCCAAGCGTCTCTTTAGTCTCCAGTACGTGAGTAATCGGAACCGGAGCTTCGGGCGAAATCCTCGTAACTTCACCATAATAATATTTATCCAGCATTACATCACCGACAACTAAAATTTTACAGCCGCCAGTTTTGTTCGCGATAAAATCTTTAAGATTATCATTAAATGCCTGTTTCATTTCACTCACCGCCAAAGTTAATTAGGAATTAGGAATGAGAAATTAGGAATTGAAGAGACGATAATTAATTCCTAATTCCTCATTCAACATTCCGCATTATTTTAAAAGTCGCTTAATGCAAAGACCTTTTCAAGACGTTCAAAATCAATTGAATATAAATGTGACAAATCGTTTCGGATTCTGTAAACTAATTCCAGTGTATCCCAATCATATGGAGAAAAGTTTTTGTTTATGCCTCCATAATAATGTAAATGCCTAAGCTCCATATCCCAAGGACTATCCAAAAATTTTCCAAACTCATCGGCAACAGGAAGTAGTTTTCTAAGTGAATGTATATTCCTTGCAATTAATTTCTCACGCACCGTTTCAACGATTGGCAATACAAATTGAATCTGCGTTTCCCAAACGGAACGTTCAAATTTATAAGACACTTAATCATCGGATAGAATATCTTTGGAAAATTGCCGGCAATTGAAGTATAAGTCGGCAGATGCAAGATTTTTGGCAATCATAGCAGATGTGCCGGCTAACTTTGCAAGCAGCGTCGCAGTATATAATTTTTCCATCTGATTTAATTTTGTATCTTCCAAAAGATTTATCGCAAAAAACTGCACGTCGTAAGGCGATATGTAGTCCGTAAGCTTCATGGTTATCTGTGAAGGCATTGTTTCTGATGTTAAAAAAATCATTGTGCCTTTATCGCTATCTTCAATTTTATTAAAATCGCTTACTAGTGAAGTCAACCAGTTTGCCTTACAGTTGATTTTTATAAATATGACATAGCCAGACAGAATCTTTTTATTGGCAACATCAATTATCATAGAATCGCTCATTAAATCCGGCACATAATCTGGATCAAATTTAATTGCCAGCTCTGTAATAAAATCTTCTTCAGCAATATTATCGTTCACTTCATACCTGTCAACTACAATTGAATAGTTGCGCCGCTGAATTTCTTCAGTAAAGCTAGATATAAAACCTTCCACATCATCTTCTGATATATCCGCAACAATTGCCCTGCTGTGTTCTGCTTTAGAAGCCATCGTTTGTAAGAATCGGCGTGCACCAGGTACACGTTCCCACCACGCCTCTAAGTCGGAGCTGGTAAGCGGTGTTAAATTTATATTCATAAAAAATTTTCTCCTAAAATAAAATTTGTACAACAAATAATCGATTTTATTTCAGCACAGCCACCACCATTGAAATAAAATCGAATTTTTTTATTGTTTATTAATGGTTGTTAAACGAGTATTTACCTCACTTTCAGTGCCCATCATATGCCAAAATGCATAGCGATTAAATTCGTATTGATCTTCAACTTTACGAAGAAGATTAAGTTCAACCATTTCACTGAGCAAATTTTCAAGTTCCGCATCGCTCATATCGGCAATTTTGTCAATATCGTAAATAAAGCAAGTTTCCCTAATCTTATCAATGCTAACGTGAACTGGCCGATTATGTTCGTAGTACTCAAGCGCAATAACAAGAGCAATAACCTCATAATAATTGTCATCGTCAAGTTTAAGCGTAATTTGGAATTTTTTGTTGATCTCGTCTTGAAAATCGCGCTTGCCGAGCATATTTTTCAGATATTCATCGTCGAGCTTGTACGGCGGATTTTTAGTTACGTCAAAATTGCGCTGCAAATAGTTATCACCGGCTGCGTCAACAATCATTTTACAATAATACTGAATCAATCCAGGATAGTAGTTTGCTTTTGAGAATATAGCACTTGTCAAGCCTTCATCTTCAATTACAAAGCCAAGACAGCTCATCGGTTTAATAAGCAATTCAAGCGCATCAGTTGGACTGAACGGCAAAACAGAAATATGGTCGAGATTGCCGAACGAAGAATTTTTTTCAAAACGAATGACTTTATGTAAACCAGCAAGCACAAATTTAAAACTTCCGCTGAAGGTTTCACGCAGCTCACGCAAAACATCAATTGCGCGGTTCGCAGAATTTTCCACTGAAGCCAAGAAGTCGTCGCTTTCATCTAGCAATAACATTAATTTATTAACCGATTTACCGTTAGACGCAGCATTGTTATTTGTCGACTTGCCATTCATCAAATCTTTAATCGCAAATGAAAAGTCGTCCCAATTGTCAATTGATTTATTTGCATTAATAAGACCGGCTTCTTTGAGTTCGCGAACGATCTTTTCAAGTGACTTGTCAGAATCCAGCCCTTTTAATTCGATAAAGAAAGCAAAATCACCATTTTCAGGATCATTTTCAATGTTGCGGACCTGTCGAAGCAATGCAGATTTACCAAGCTGACGACCACCATAGACAAAGACCGGTCCAGCCATATCGCGAATCTTGGCAAGTTCTTTAGATCTGCCAATAAACATTTCAGGCGCAACGACACCGCCAGTGGTGTACGGCTGCACTCTTGCAAAAGGAAGAGCTGTTTTTAACATATTAACGCCGCGAACACTGTCTTCAAAGCGCGTCAGATAAATTGCCATAACTCTGTCAATTACAATAATATCTTTGAGATCAGGACGAAGTTTAAAAGCTTGTGCCAGTTTCCGGCGTTCCGCCAGACTCAATGCAAAATCGACAACGCAAATAACACCGCAGTCAGACTTCACACCAACGGCAAGCGTCTCAATGATATTGTCGGCTGTCCGATTGCTGGCTAGGTATACAATGGTAAGGCCTTTATGTGCGATATCCGTGCCGTAAACCGCAAATGGATGAGGATAGGCTGCCTTTGAACGGCGGTATTCTGGAAAGCTTACGTGGAAATTCCATTGATTGGGTGGAATTTTTTCTGATTTATCAACTACGGCAGTAAACGAAAAGTGCTTCAATAACTCAATTATAGACGTTTCCGCTCTGGATTTAAGGTCAGTATTTAAGCCCTGCCAGGCAGAAACAAAGTCCGCCGCATCTCGTTCGGAACGATTTTTGGCTGTGCCGCCGCGCATTCTGCTGTGAATTTTTTCCAACGATTCACTTTTATTTTTAACGCAAGCATTAAAAATTGACTCGTAATCTTTCAAAAAATTATCAAAGGCATCATTGTGGCTCTCAATGATATTAAGACTACTAAAGTGGCCGTTATTCTCGTCCCAGCGATTCATATAATCCTCAGCAACGGTGAGATTGCCAAGATTTAGCTGGCGGTGAATTTCTGATATAATTGGATATTTTTCGTCCAATTTTTCATCGGCAGCAAGTTTCGATTCCAACTTCTCAGTCAAAGTATTGAGCCGCTGCTCCATAGCATTTTTATGCGGCATTGCCGCTTTAACAATATCTGCATTGCAGGCATTAATAAACCGTTGAAAGATGCCGACGTTTTTAGTTCCAGCAAAATGTTCTTTAGCTTCAGTGGCAATTGCAATGTAGCGGTCAATTTCTTCTTGGTCTGTGATTCGATCATAATTGCGATCTAACTCAAGGTTATCCAAAAATTCGTGATAGATACGATCGAGCTGGCGATCAACCTGCTTGCTGACATTTTCACGACGACGCTTGAGTTCTTCATCGGAGCGATCAAGCATTTCACGGAAATTGATTTCAAGCAGTTTCAATATGCCAAGATCACAACTTCTGACTGCCGTCTCGTAGGCTGAGTTTACAGCTTCTTTTGGTGTGAGGTTGTTTACTGATTCTTCAAAATCCAGCACGCAATTTTCAAATGAGAAACCTGAAACGCCATAAGATTCAACAGTTGGAATACCATCATTTGTCAACTCCAGATATCTTGGACCAAGTAGGCAGTCACGATAAAATATGGGCATTTCAATTCCATTAATTTTTGCCGCCAGATTTTCTATAAAGATGATAAAAACTGCCGGACCAATAAAATTAACCGTGATTGGCTGGTGAAGATTGCTGAATTCTTCAACTATATCGTTTAAAATTTCCAACGCTTTTGTAACAGGCGCACTGTGCTTGCCGGACTTTTTAATTGTATTCATTCGTTTTTTTGCGACCGCATAGGAGAGCAGAGCAACAAGTGCTTGAGTGAAAATTTTTATTTGTCGTACGCGCTCAACACCGGTAAATTTTTCATTTTTGTGTGAATCGACTTTTATACTGCTCCAAGTGTCATCAAGATAATCGCCGATTTTTTTTGCTGAAAAAATATTTTCATCAATATAAATTGAAGGATTTTCTATTTTTTTAATATCGCCGTCCATAAAGTCGTTACAGAAATCCAAAATATTTTTAATGGAATCTTTATTATCGTCAAGACTTAAAAGACGGCGCACAACACCTTCCGGCTCGTAAAGAAGTTTAACCAGACCTTTTGAACGCGGATGTTTTATCTGCGTTCTAACAATGGCGTCTGCGCGGTCACGAACAGTTTTAATAGCTTCAATCGCATTTGTAAGTTCTGACTCAGTGTGTGAGTGATCTACATTTAAGCAAGACGCAAATGATTCGTGTGTCTGCTCTGAAAATGTTCTAAATAAATTTATGAGTTTTTTAGTTGATGGATATGATTTTAATGCGATGTTTGACCTGTCATCATTTATCTGATTCCAGCGGCTTCTAAGTTGAAAACTCATTGGCTCTGGCGGCGCAAAGAAACTCTTTATTATTGCCGCAAGGTTTAAATAATCACACAAATCATCAACTTTAACATTTGGAATTGAAAAGTAAGTATCCCAAAAATCAAATGGATCATAATTACCAAGCTGCGACATTGCAATTGGATCATCAAGAATGTAGCCAACTTCCAGGCTAAGATTTAACGCCCAATCTTCATTTTTAGACAAAGCGTGTTCTTTAATTATATGCAAGAACAACATTCCGCGACTTGTGCTTCCGCTTATAAAAAACTTTGTAATATTAAGGAGTAAGTTTTCTAATACTTCGGTATCATTAGCAGAAGAATTAATAAAGCCGACGGAATCATCTAAAATATGGGCTTTATTAGACGGAATATTATCTTCTTTTTCAGAAGGTGGATTATATTCATATTTTTTACTGGAACTTTGAGTAAGTTGTGAATCCTCAAAATTTAATTTTATATTTTTATTATCTATTATATTTGAAGCCGCCGGCAATTCTACTGCAATATTTGGCTCATCAGATTTATCGTTTG
>JAFUTM010000402.1 GCA_017484235.1 Selenomonadaceae bacterium | reverse complement strand
TCAGTGTTAGCATCTTTGAGTTTTTGAATCGCACGCTGTTCTTTTGCCGCAATTTCTGCCAGCATAGTCTTTAGCGTTTCTTCGTCAAATCCAGAATCTTCTTCTGCTTCTTCACTGTCTGCATTGTGATGTTTTTCTGCTTTAATTACCACTGGCTCTTCTTCCAGTATCGGTATTCTGACAATTTTGCTAAACAATCTCACCACCACCAATCTAATTAGGAATTAGGAATGTTGAATGAGGAATTATTTCAATTGAGAATTATGAATTAAGCATTACGCATTGTATTATTAGACTATCATTTCGTCGCCCTGTCCACGAGAGATGACGATTTCGCCCTTTTCTTCCAATGTACGTATGACGTTGACAACTTTCTGCTGCGCTTCTTCAACGTCGCGAATCTTAACCGGTCCCATATATTCAATCTCTTCACGGAGCATATCCGCCGCACGTTTGGACATATTTTTATAAACTTTTTCGGAAACATCTTGAGGCGTTGCCTTCATCGCCAGTGACAGGTCTTTAGTGTCAACTTCACGCAGCACCATTTGCAGTGATCTGTCGTCCAGCATAACAATGTCTTCGAAGACGAACATAAGGCGTTTGATTTCTTCGGCAAGCTCTGGATTGTCGACTTCCAATGTCTCGATAATGGTTTTTTCTGTTGTGCGGTCGACGCGGTTGAGAACTTCGACGATCGCCGGAATACCACCAGCAGAAGTAAAGTCTTGCGTCATCATCGACGAGAGCTTACGCTCCAGCACGCGCTCAACTTCACGAATAACATCAGGTGAAGTTCTATCCATCATCGCGATACGTTTTGCCACGTCCGCCTGTACATCGGTTGCCAGTCCACTCATAACAATTGCCGCCTGGTCCGGTTCCAAGTACGCCATAACCAGTGCTATAGTCTGAGGATGCTCGTTTTGTATAAAGTTTAACAATTGAGACGGATCGGTCTTGCGTAAAAAGTCGAACGGTCTGACCTGTAAACTCGTTGTCAAACGGTTGATAATATCCATTGCCTTGTCGGCACCAAGCGCTTTCTCCAAAACGTTCTGTGCATATTCCAAGCCGCCAGTCGAAATATAATCGCGAGCCATCGCCATTTGATAGAACTCACTCATTATCTCAGCTTTTAATTCAACCGGAACCTGCTTGTGATTGGCGATTTCAAGGGTTATACTCTCAATCTCATCATCGTCCATATGCTGAAACAACTTTGCCGAATACTCCGGTCCCAAAGTTATAAATAATATTGCCGCTTTTTCGTGTGCAGTTAGCTTACTGCCCGAATCGCCATACATATCCATACTGTTACTCGCCGCTGCTGCTGGCATAATAACACCTCCAATTAATTAGGAATTAAAAATGAGGAATGATGAATTAGTACTACTAGAATTAAATTGACATCTATTAATAACATTATATCGCCAATTCCTAATTCCTAATTCAACATTCCTAATTAAATTAATCGTCCTCAGAAAGCCACTGCTTGATGAGCATAGCAACTTCTGCAGGTTTCTCGTCGATAAGTTTGATAATAGCGTTTTTCTCGTCACGTTGACGACGCTCTTCAGGCGTAAGTTTAGCTTCTTCAATTCTGCCAGCTTCAATAGCAGCTTGACGCGCTTCTTCTTCAAGACGCTGCTGTTCAAGTTCAGCCTGACGGATAGCTTCTTCAGCCGCCTCACGTTCTTGACGTTTGCGACGACGGTACATAAGGAACCCACCAATAATGAGAGAGGCAAGCAGAATGATCGCACCAACTTCAGTGTAGAAGATACGTTCTTGACGCTCACGTGCCGCAGCTTCTTCAGCTTGACGACGATCACGCATTTCCGTACTAAACGGCAACGGCTCAACTGAAATTATATCGCCGCGATCCTCATTGATGCCGGCCGCAGAACTCACTGTACGAAGTAAACTTTCCTGCTGCGGTTCAGTTATAGTATCATTAACTAAAACTGCCACTGTCAAACGGCGAATTGAGCCTGGAGATGCAACAATCTTTTGATTCTCTTCGTTGATTTCATAGTTTTTAGTTGATTCTTTGCGCTCATATTCGGCATTCGCGTTCCGTTCTTCGGCAACATAACCAGGAATATTGCCTTCAACGCCAGCCGGTCCGCCTGGAATATTTGATTCACCATTATAGGCTTCACTAATATCTTGTTGACTGCGAATAATACCGGACTCGTCAACAACTGGTGTAAACGTCTGCTTGTCGGTCTTGCGTTCATCAAAGTCAAGCTCAACGTTGACTCTGACAAAGGCATTGCCTTCACCAAGCGTCTGATCCAGCATAGTCTGTATATTATTTTGTAAATGGTCGCGAACTTTTCGAGTCATCTCAATCTGATTCAGCGTTTGCAAGCTCATTCGCTGCTCTTTCGCCATTTCGTCACTATCATTTTCGTTTAAAATATTGCCAGATTCATCAACTATAGTGACATTTTCAGGCTGCAAACTTTGAATACTGTGACTTACCAGATTGACAATGCCTTTAATTTCACGCTGTTCAATCTTAGCGCCAGGCTTCAATATCAACATAATTGACGCAGTAGCCGGCTTCTCGTTTTGTTTATATAAACTGTCTTCTGGTAAAACAATATGTACACGCGCTTTTTGTACAGCATCAATCTGCTCAATCGTGCGCGTCAGTTCACCTTGCAAGGCTTGTAAATAATTTATTCTGTTTTGAAACTCGGTTACGCCAAGTTTGCTGTCATCAAAAATTTCAAAGCCTTTATTGCCGCGTGGCAAGCCATTTGTTGCAAGTTCCAATCTGGCATCGTGAACTTGTGAAGCAGGTACAAAAATGGTCGTGCCTGTTTTGCTTTCTTCTATACTGTATTGAACACCAGATTCTTTTAATTGATTTACTACATCGCCGGCATCTTTTGTCTCCAAATTGGTGTACAGCGGCACCATATCCGGCTTGCTGCCATACCAAAAGCTGATACCCAAGAGCAAGAGCAGAAAAGCCGCAGCGGAGCCGACGATTATATAACGCTGACGACCGCTGTATCTGTTCCAGATTTCTCGGTACCGCGCTATCCAATCTGCCATGGTCTCAATCCCTTCTGATTAATTACACCTGCATTCTCATTATTTCCTGATATGCAGAAACAGCACGATTTCTAAGTTGCAAAGTGAGCTGCATTGCGATTTCAGCTTTTTGAGAGGCAACCATAACTTGCGATATATCTTCAACTCTTCCTGCAGCAAGTGCCGCGTTCATCGCGTCGGACTGCAACTGAAGATCATTGGTCGCCTTTAATGCATCAACGAGGAATTGACCAAAAGACTTAGGTGGTACTTGCGGCTGCGTTTCGCCTATATGACTGGTTGCGTGTAGTGTCACTGGTGTCATTTGCAACGGTTCTATTTCCATTTTATTCACCCTCTTCGATAATTAAGAATTAATAAAGAACAATTATAATCTTTTCATTGTTAATTGTACGTTATCAATTGTTAATTGCTATTTACTTTGCACTGCCAATATCGAGTGCTTTCATTGCCATAGCTTTTGCTGAGTTAATTACCGTTGCATTTGCCTCGTAGGCTCTAGAGGCCGTAATCATATCAACCATTTCAGTGACAATATTTACATTAGGCTTTTCGACATAGCCTTCTTCATTTGCGTCTGGATGACTTGGATCGTAAACAAGCGGACCCTGTTCTGGGTCTTCCGCAATTGCAACTGCACGCACACCTTCACCAGAAGTCTTTCTAAAGCCTGTTGCACGTTTGAGCATCTGTTCAAAACTTTCCAGTTCTTTTTCGCGCGGCATAAAAACTACGTAACGCCGATGGTACGCACCGCCTCGCTCTGTACGTGTGGTATTGGCATTTGCGATGTTATTTGATATTACGTCCATTCTCAGCCGTTCGGCCGTTAAACCTGACGCAGATGCATCAATTCCCAAAAACATACTCATTGTTGTACTCCATTCTCGTTAAAAAATACCATATCAAATATTATATCACATAATAACACATTATTCAAAAAAATAATAATATAAAAAATTTATAATACCTATTAATTAAAAAAATTTTATTTATTAGCCTTGTCCACTTGTTATGACGCTTTTAACTTTGCTGACATAATTTGACATCTGTAATGCAAGTGCATTGAAGTAAATTTGATTTTTGGCCAGATTTGCCATTTCAATATCAATGTCCACGTTGTTTTCGTCTACACGCATTAATGTTTCGTGGTCTTGAACTACCGTTGGCATCGCTATATATGGCATATTTGCCGCCGGTAAATGTCGGTCATTTGTTCTTGCCATTGGCAGTCTGTCTGAATTATCACCATAAAGCTCTTTGGCGAGTAAAGTTTCAAAGACCAGATTGCTTTTCCGATAGTTTGGTGTATTAACATTGGCGATATTGTGAGAAATTACTTCTTGTCGTATATTTGCTGCCGCCATTGCTCGTGATAAATAATTAAAATTAGAGGAATTCATAATTTGTTCCAGCACTTTTATTTCACGCACCTTTCCATTGATTTTATTTTTCTTCAATCAGTTTCATTTCAAAAAATTGACTTGACGTAACAAATAAAAATCCCTAATTTCACATTCTACATTAGAATCGCAATTCCTTCAAATATAAGTAAAAAATTTGTCAAATATAGTTATAAATATGGACGGGCATTAATTATTGATTGATTTTTAAATATAACAACGTTGCCGAAACAATAACTATTATAAAAGCCGCCGTATAGTCAATGGTTTTTATTCGCAGCTCTTTCATATGAGTGCGTCCTTCGCCGCCGCGATAACATCTTGATTCCATTGCCATTGCAAGGGCGTCGGCTCGCCTAAACGCGGATAGAAAGAGCGGAACTAATACCGGCACCATTAATTTTATACGTCTTAAAATATTGCCCGACTCAAAATCTACGCCGCGAGCGGATTGCGCCTTAATAATTTTATCTGTTTCTTCTAAAAGAGTTGGTATAAATCTAAGAGCTATCGTCATTATCATTGCCAGTTCGTGTGAGGATATTCCGACCTTTGAGAGCGGCGATAATAGTTTTTCAAGTGCGTCGGTCAACTTTAGCGGTGACGTTGTAAATGTTAAGAGTGACGACATCATAATCAGCAATACCAGCCTCAAGCTGATTAGTGCTCCATATTTTAAGCCCTCGTCCGTGACCTCAAATATCGCGACTTTCCATAGTACTTCGCCTTCGTGGCTGAAGAGGTGGACGATAAACGTAAGCGCGATTATCCATATCAGCGGCTTTAGTGATTTTAATATGATTGTCGTCGGCACTTTTGATAAGGCAATCAACATCATTAAAAATGTCGTTAAAATCGCATAACTCACGCCTCCGTCAACGATAAAGATTAGAATTACTAAAATCAACAGCGATACAATTTTTATGCGCGGGTCGAGCCTGTGTAGAATTGAATCAATTGGAAAAAACTGTCCAAAAGTTATATCTTGAAGCATAAGTTATGACTCGAAAGGCACAGGATTTAAAATGATGTTCGGGTTGTTCTCTCTTATCCAGCCGAG
>JAFUTM010000401.1 GCA_017484235.1 Selenomonadaceae bacterium | reverse complement strand
ATCAACTGCCTCAGAAGTGCTATTTTGACTAATTTCCGTTGTTTCATTGTTATTTTTAACGTTGTCGGAATTAATGCAACCAAACGCACCGGTTGCAATCAACGCAGCAGTTAGTACTGCAAATACTTTCTTTTTCATAAGTTATGTCTATTCTTCTATTTCGTTGCGTTTGCGAATAATGAATTTAAGCGGTGTACCTTCAAAACCAAATGTATCGCGCAGACGATTTTCAATAAAGCGCAGGTACGAAAAGTGAAACAGTTCAGGCTCATTGACAAAGATTATAAATTTTGGCGGGCAAATATCGGCTTGCGTCATAAACATAATTTTGAGTTGTTTACCTTTTTTTGAAGGCGGTGGATTAACTGCCACTGCGTCACGTATTAACTCATTGAGCACACTCGTTTGGATTCTCATAGATTGCTGTTCAGCAACGAATTTGACCAGCTCCGTAACACGATTTACTCGCTGCCCAGTAAGTGCCGACGCATAAAGCACTGGCGCATATTGTAAAAATCCAAGTTCCTCTCTTAAATCATCAGTAAAACGATTAGTGGATCTATCGTGCTTGTCAGGGAAAATATCCCATTTATTGACGACTATAACGCAGCCTTTGCCAGATTCGTGGGCATATCCGGCAATTTTTTTGTCTTGTTCAGTTACGCCAGCAGGAGCTTCTATCAACATCAGTACAACATCAGCGCGGTCAATCGCTCTGAGTGAACGTATTACACTGTAGCGCTCAATCGGCTCATCGATTTTACTTTTGCGCCGCATACCAGCAGTGTCAATCAAAGTGAATTTTATATCGTCTTTTGTGAAATGTGTGTCTATGGCGTCACGTGTTGTTCCTGGAATATCGCTGACGATGACGCGCTCCTCGCCGAGCATCTTGTTGACCAGTGAACTCTTACCAACATTAGGACGACCAATAACCGCAATGCGAATCTCATCTTCGTCACGCGCTTCTTCCATATTCTGAGGAAATGCGGCAATAACCTTATCCAGCAGGTCACCGAGACCAAGCGCATTAGATGCAGATATTCCAACCGGATCGCCGAGAGCGACATTATAAAATTCAAAAACGTTCATATCAAGTTGAGTGCTGTCTATTTTGTTGACAGCAATAATGACCGGCTTGTTTGTGCCGCGCAGAATATTCGCCACTTCTTCATCAGCCATAGTCAAACCTGCACGCCCGTCAACCACAAATACAATAACGTCCGCTTCTTCCATTGCAATTTGTGCCTGCACACGAATAGAAGCTAAAATCGTATCGTCGGACTTAACGTCAATACCGCCAGTATCAATTAACGTAAATTCGTGATCCAGCCATTCAGCGTCCATATAAATTCGGTCACGAGTTACGCCTGGCATATCATCAACGATAGACAATTTTTTTTTGCCAATCTGATTAAATAATGTGGACTTACCAACATTAGGTCGTCCAACTATTGCTACTATTGGTTTACTCATTTTATTATATATCACTCCAAATTATTATTTCACTTTTAAATTTAACATCAATATCAATAAACGTATAAAAAATCCACGAACTTGATGACAATGATTAATGCGTAATTTAAAATCCGCGAATTTTGAAAATCGGTGAGCGTGATGCGAACCGCGTTCGCGTACTTTTGGTAAGTCCAGCCTCTCAACTTTCCTTAGCTGATACGGTTTACGAAGCTTCAGCAGCTTGGCCAAATAAAAGTTCGTGATGCGACTACAGCGAACAAGTT
>JAFUTM010000400.1 GCA_017484235.1 Selenomonadaceae bacterium | reverse complement strand
TTCAAGTTCAGTATTTGCTGCAGATGCAAAGTATTTATTGAATTCTGCGCCATTGAAGCCGACCATTACAAATTTCGCGCCTTGTGATAATGCTGTTCATAGGACGCTCGTACAAATTACCAATAATTCAATGTCAACATATGAAAAAGTCAAAGCTTGCTATGATTATCTTATTAATACCTGTTCTTATGGCAATAAAGTCAGAAATTATACATTTGTTGATGGAGTATTGTCAAATTCTTCATATCGTATCACGCTTGATGATTTTAATAATAATAGAGGACCTTACAATGCTTATGTTATGTTGGAAGAACACGTTGGAGTTTGTGATGATTATTCTTGTGCCTTTGCTGCTCTTGTTCGTGCAATTGGATTGAATTGTTATACCATTGGCGGATTAACATCAAAAGCCAGTGGTGGAATGACACCTCATCTTTGGACCGTAATCAAAATTAATGGCAAGGAATATGTATTTGACCCACAAATTGACGATAACATTGCAAAAGGCGGTAGAATCGGATATTATCGTTTTTGTAAAACATATGCTGAGGTGAGCGGTTCATATTCCGATTACAGCATTTCCTATCATCATTTTAAGCCTTTTAATTAAAGTTTATTTATATTATTCTATTTGAATCACAAGATATTGCCAAACAAAGGGCGCTCAGTAAAGCTATTCGACAGGCGACTGAACAGGCAGGAATTTATCTACAAAGCTATTCACGATCGATAAACGGAAATTTGAGTACCGATGAAACAAATGCAATAGCGAGCAATAGTTATCAAATAATCGGCGAGCCGAAGTATGATCGCATAGTTCAGCAAATTACCAATACAAGCACCGTTATTATCTGGAAAGCAACGGTACAGGTCAAAGTTGATGACACGGAAGTGAGAAACTGGCTTAAACGTGACGCACAAAATCGTACAAATATAGTAAATCAAAACAATACAGCCCAACAGGCGGCGGTTGAGAATGACCATCAAATTGAAGATTTGCGTAAACGAGCAGCTTCTGCAACTAATAATGTGGAGCGAGCACGTATTAAAGCTGAATATCAACAAGCCGATAACGAGTTTCTTGCAATACAAAAATATAATGAAGGTATAAGGTTATATTATCAGAAAAATTACAGTGCGGCACTTGTAAAATATAATGAAGCCATAAAATTAAATCAAAACTTTGCTTTTGCATATATCAATCGTGGAGTCACTTATGCAACATTAAAAAACTATAATCAAGCAATAAACGATTATAATAAGGCAATCCACCTTAATCCTAATGCAGCACTTGCTTACCATAATCGCGGCAATACTTATGGAGAGATGGGCAATTATACTCAGGCAATAGCCGATTTTACAAAAGCAATAGAAATCAATCCAAATCTTGCAGAGTCTTATGCTGATCGTGGATATAATTATTGCAAATTAGGCAAATTTTAATCGTGCGATAACTGATTGTACAAAAGCAATTCAACTTAAACCGAATTATGCTATATCTTATTTAAATCGCAGTGCAGCATACGGTGGCATTGGAAATTTTAATAACGCCATTGAAGATTGCAATAAAGCTATATCACTAAATCCAAATTATGCAATGGCTTATACCAATCGCGGCATTATTTATACGAAATTAAAAAATTATAATCAAGCCTTAAATGATTACAATAAAGCAACTCAACTTGATCCAAATCTCTTTGAAGCATACTATAATCGTGGCAGTATGTATTTCGTTTTAAAAAGATACAATGAGGCAATCACTGACTATAATAAATCAATCCAACTAAATCCAAATATGGCACAAGCATATTATTTTCGTGGACTTTGTTATCAGGCGATAGGCGACAATGCACGGGCACAAGCTGACTTTGCAAAAGTACGGCAACTCGGTTACAACGGTTAATTGAGATTATATGAAGTGATACTTATGTATTTTTGATATATTTTTAGGATTATTCGTTACATCTAACGATACGAAGAACTGGAAAGTCAAAACGTTGGGCGGCAATGACACGATAACATCAGCCTCATCTGCTAATGTGACAATCGACAGCGGCAAGGGCAATGATAATATCTTAGTCAGTGGCGACGGTAATGCTTATGTTAAGGGCGGAGCCGGTAATGACTCAATCGCTGGAAACACTGGTAATGACAAGCTTTTAGGTGGCGCAGGTGCCGACACACTTGCCGGTGGCAGCGGAAATGATACACTTACTGGTGGCGCAGGTCGCGATGTGTTCGTCTATGAGTCGGGCAATGACATTATCACCGATTACAAAGCCGGCCAGGATAAGATTCAGATTGACGACAATATTGATTCGGTCACAGTCAAAGGCAAAAATGTTATCTTTAATATTGGTGACGGACAGCTTACAGTTAAGAGTGGCAAGTCTAAGAAGATTACGCTGGTTGACTCGGACGGTAACACGATTTCCAATAATAAATATACGAAGTCGACAAAGGCCTCTAACTTTGTGGAGGAGACCAACGCCGACAGTGATTACTGGTTTGCAATGGACGATAACTTTGTTAATAGTGATATCGATTCATTGATTGATACGACAACATCTAATGAAGCGCAGACCATTGACATTACAAAATTAACGACTGATTACACGAAGCTGCATCAAAATAATAACAATATCTGTTTTAATCAGACCACACACTCCTCATTAAAATAAACATTAATTAATACATAATAAAAGCAGAGATTCACTCCGTTAAGAGTTTGTCTCTGCTCTTTTTGTGTTGTCAAATATTAATTTATCTATATTGATTTACAAGTTCTAAATGTTCTTCATATGTATTTGCATAGTGATTGTGTCCGCTGCGGTCGGCAACGAAATATAAATAATCGGTACTTGCCGGATTTAATATCGCCTCGATAGCTGCCATTCCAGGATTGGCAATTGGACCAGGCGGCAATCCAATGTGTTGATACGAATTGTACGGCGACTCAATTTGCGTGTCGGCAATTGATACATCTTCTTTAGGTGTGTCCATAAGGTATTGCAGCGTCGCATCAACCTGCAATGGCATTCCAAGTTTAAGACGCTTGAATAATACCTGTGCCACGATTGCGCGGTCTTCTGAGAATTTAACTTCTTTTTCGACGATAGAGGCAAGTGTAATTAAATCATAGATTGATAAATTTTCTTCCTTAGCACGTGTCCTCATCTTGTCGGTTAGTCTATAATCGAGATTTTCCGCCATCGCTTTCAAAATATAGTCAACACCTGCATCGTGTTCAAATGTATAAGTATCTGGAAACAAAAAACCTTCACAGTAATAAAAAACATTATTGTGCTTTTCAATATAATCATAGGGTGCGAATTTCTTTGCCTTATCAATAAAATCCTCTTTATCGACAAGACCTTCTTCATCAAGTCGAATGGCAATATCTTTGACTCCAAAGCCCTCTGGTATAGTGACCTGTACAAATTCCTGTTCACCGGCAATGAGCTTAGCAAAAACTTCTTCATATTCCATTCCAGGTGAAAGAGAGTATGTACCATTTTTTAGTTGACTTTCATAACCATTCAATTTGGCTAAAATTCTAAACTTAAGACTGCTGCCAATGATGCCTTCCTTTTCGAGACGTCTGGCAATTTCACTGGCGTCCATTCCAACTTTAACCTTAAAACGAATTCGATGATTCTTATCTTCTGACTCGGTTTTATGTCCTGATAAACCAATAAAAATACCAGCTAAAATTAATATAAATGCGGAACATAAAACCACTGCCTGTTTCATTGTAAGCCGGTCCGAAATTTTACCGATAAAGCCTCCGAATCCTTCAGTGAATTTGGCAACATTAAAAGATGGTATCTGGATATTTTTCAATTGTTTAACAAAATTATCCAAAAACGAATCTTTGCTTGATTTTGGAAACTGTAACTTCATTATAATTTAGCCCATTCTTCATCGTCGAAGTAATCTTCGTAAGCCTTCATCACCATTTCAAATTCTGCTTCTGTCGGTTCAATATATTCTTCCTCACCGTCGTCATTGGTGACAATTTTGGCAATTATAACTTCATCATCATCAGAGCCGTAAATATTATTGTCGTCACTTTCAAACGGCAGCGCAGCCAGCAGCGCAAAATTTTTATCCTCAATCGGGATAATCATTTCTTCTTCATACAAATATACATTGCCGTCTTCGTCAGTAATTTCGACTATAACGTTATCATCTTGCGTCAACTGTTCATTATTCGCTTTATTATGTTTATTTTTATGCTTATTTGACATTAAAATTCTCCTTTTAATCTAAGACCATCTAAAAAGCCCTGCAAAATATGAACGGCGGCCATTTTATCAATGACAGCCTTGCGCTTGCGCCGACTGACATCTGCACTAATCAAGGATTTTTCAGCTGCAACCGTAGATAATCTTTCATCAAAAAATTGAACATTTATTTTATAAACATTGCCAACTTTGTTCGCAAATTTACGAACGAACTCACAACGCTCGCCTTCAGTACCGTTCATATTTTTAGGAAGTCCAACAACAATCGTTCCAACTTCATATTGATCTATAAAGTCGCCTATAGTTTTGAGGTCATTTTTAATAGAGGTCCGTTTAATAGTAGTGATACCCTGTGCAGTTAAAGCCAACAGATCACTCACCGCGACGCCAATTGTTTTGTCTCCTACGTCAAGAGCGAGGTATCGTTTTACTTTTTGCATTCAAGATACGTCCTTACCAGTTCTTCAAGCAGTTCATCGCGTTCAACTTTACGAATTTTGCTTCTCGCATCAAGGTGACTTGTAATATAAGCCGGATCACCTGAGAGCAGATAACCGACGAGCTGATGTACAGGATTGTAGCCTTTTTCTGTCATTGCTTTATAAGCATTGCGAATAACTTTTTCGGCTCGGTTTTCTTCGAGACCAAATTTAAACATCATCGTTTCATCGCTAACCATTTGAACACCACCAATCTAATTAGGAATTGTGAATTAAGAATTAGGAATTTTTAATAATATACTCTGCAATTTGTAAGGCGTTGAGTGCTGCCCCTTTTCTAATTTGGTCACCGCATACCCAGAAGTTTAAGCCGTGCTCAATCGAATAATCTTTGCGGATACGTCCGACTTCGACATCGTCTTTACCGGAAGTATTGAGCGGTTGAGGATAAATCATATTATCTGGATCGTCGCAGATTTTTACACCAGGAAACTTAGAGAGAGCTGCACGTGCCGCCTCGACACTGACCTCATCGACAAATTCAACATTGACTGATTCTGCGTGACTTCTATACACTGGTACACGCACTGTCGTTGCAGTAATTCTCATAGACGAATCTTCCATAATTTTCATCGTCTCGTCAATCATTTTCATTTCTTCTTTAGTATACAGGTTTTCTTTAAAAACGTCAATCTGTGGAAGAAGATTAAAAGCAATTTGATAATGTTTGTCGAGAGAAGCGACCGGCAGAACATTTGAATTAACAGGTTTATTATTTACAATTTCATCGACTTGATTTTTAAGTTCGTCCATACCTTCACGACCGGCACCAGAAACTGCCTGATAAGTAGAAACGACAACGCGCTTAATTTTGGCAATATCATAGAGCGGTTTTAAAGCCATAACCATAATGATTGTAGAGCAGTTAGGATTGGCAATGATGCCCTTGTGACGTGCAATCGCCTGTGGATTAACTTCAGGCACGACGAGCGGAACATTTGGATCCATTCTAAAACTACTGGAGTTATCAATAACTACGGCACCAGCCTCAACAGCTGCCGGAGCAAACATTTTACTGGCAGCACCGCCGGCGAAAAGGGCAATTTTTACATCTTTAAAAGAGTCGTTTGTGGTCTCTTCGACGGTATATTCTTTGCCCATAAAATTGATTTTTTTACCGGCAGAACGCTTCGACGCCAGCATCTTCAAATTATCAAAAGGAAAGTTGCGCTCCTCAATGAGTTTAAGAAATTCCTGTCCAACTGCGCCAGTTACTCCGACGATTGCAACGTTATATTTATTCATATTTACTTCACTCCTATTAGAACATTTATTTATATTTATTTATATATAATATCCAATATGTTTAGAAATCGCACCGTCATAATTACCGTTATAGTAAAGTTGGTTGGCTTCTTCTAATCATATATTTTTATCTAATACATTTGTTATGTTCTAGTTATTAGTTATAGCAAAAATTTCATCGTTCGTTAAGTTACCGCTTACTGAACACGAATATGTTTATAGATAAACGTCCGCCGGATCTTTTGCATCTCGTATTGCACGATCAATAGCACGCTGCTGAGCAATTTGTTGCTTTTCAAAATCACTCATTATATATCATACATCCTAATCTCAGCGTGAGCAACATTAATAATGAGGAATTGTGAATGAGGAATGAGGAATTATTTAATGCGTAATGCGTAATGCTTAATTATAAAACCACGAACTCCTAAAATTGCAAACTCCAAAAATCGGTGAGCGTGATGCGAACCGCGTTCGCGTACTTTTGGTAAGTCCAGCCTCTCAACTTTCCTTAGCTGATACGGTTTACGAAGCTTCAGCAGCTTGGCCAAATAAAAGTTCGTGATGCGACTACAGCGAACAAGTT
>JAFUTM010000042.1 GCA_017484235.1 Selenomonadaceae bacterium | reverse complement strand
CTTATCAGCTCATGAAGGAAAAATTGAAAATTATTCGCAAAAATTTTCAGACCGCGATACAAAACTTATTGCGACAGGGCATTTGGGAACGCATTTTGACGTTATGGGGAAAAATTTTCCGCTCGATTACACTGAACGCAACGGAATTATTTTTGATGTCAGAAAAATTGACGACGAAATTAAAATTTCCGACGTTGAAATTGAAAAGATTCAGGCGGGCGATTTTGTAATTTTTTATACCGGCGTGAGTGAAAAATTTGAGTACGGCAGCGACGATTACAACACATTTTTTCCGCAACTTTCTTGGGAATTGATTGAAAAACTTGCCGAGAAAAAAAATTCGATAATCGGCGTTGATATGCGCGGTATTCGCAAAGGCGACGAACATCCGAAAGCAGATAATTTTTGTGCGCAGAACGGAGTTTTTGTCGTGGAAAATCTTGTGAATTTGGACAAACTTTTTGATTCGTGCAAAGAAAAAAATTTCACGGTTCACACTTATCCGATGAATATAAAAAATTTCAGCGGCTTGCCTTCGCGAGTTATTGCGGAATTTTAAAATTTTGGAGGAATTTTTATGAAAAAAGTTGCGTTGATAACAGGCGCGTCGAGCGGATTGGGGAAATCTTTTGCCGAAATTCACGCGAAAAATGGCGGAGATTTGGTAATTGTCGCTCGCAGTGTCGATAAGTTGGAAGCTCTTAAACAGTCACTGGAAAAAGATTTTAACGTCAACGTTTATGTTTTGCCGAAAGACTTATCTAAATTCGAGGCGGCTGAGGAAATATACGAAGAAATTCAAAATAAAAAAATATCCGTCGATTATCTCATTAACAACGCAGGACTTGGCGGACAAGGTTATTTTCACGAGCGCACTATGGAGCAGGATATAAACTTGATTATGGTTGATGTTATCGTATTGACTAAATTAACTAAAATGTTTCTACGCGATTTCGTGAAACGTGGCAGTGGTAAAATTTTGAATGTATCTTCAACCGCAGCACTTATGCCTGCCGGTCCTATGCAAGCTACTTACTACGCGGCAAAGTCATACGTTACAGCGTTAAGTGACGGAATTTGGCAAGAAATACAAGGTACAGGCGTCACAATGACAACTCTTATGCCTGGCGGAATGGATACGGGCTTTGCAAAAGCCTCAAATTTGGAGAATACCGTATTGGCAAAGTCCATGACGTTTTCACCTGATGTTGTTGCTAAAGACGGCTATGAAGCAATGATGCGCGGCGATATGGAAGTTGTTTCAAAACTTACGCCTGAGCAGGAAGAATGGTTTAAGTCTGTGCCGACAATGCCGAAAGAAATTATCTTGAAACAGCTTTTTGATATGCAGAAATAGGTGATAGAAAATGTTGTATTATCAAGACGTAATAAAAACTGCGGAAGTCGAAATTGAAAAGGTTAATTTTCCTAATCAACAAATAAATCTTGTTGGAAATATCTTTAAACCGAAAAAATTTTCCAAAGATAAATACTCGGCAATAGTTATCGGTCACCCTTCCGGCGGAGTGAAGGAACAGACTGCTGGAGTTTATGCGGCGCTGCTTGCCGAAAAAGGCTTTCTGACTTTGGCATTTGATGCAAGTTATCAAGGCGAAAGCGGTGGAGAGCCGCGATATTTGGAAAGTCCGGCGGCACGTGTTGAGGATATGCGCTGCGCAGTGGATTACCTTACAACACGTAATGATGTTGATGCAGATAATATTGGAATATTGGGAATGTGTGCTTCAGGCGGCTACTGCATTAAAGCTGCAGAAACGGATTTACGAATTAAAGCTGTTGCAACGGTAAGTATGGCAGATTTAGGCGATTTATTCCGAAACGGACTTGAACGCAATATGACGGAAGAAGCACGGAAAAAATTTTTATCTCAAATTTCCGCTCAACGTACTAAAGAGGCTAATGGTGCGCCCATCTTTTATATAGGTTATGTTCCTAATTCCGAAGAAGAAACTGTTGGCAAGCAAAATGATTATCGTGAAGGTTACGAATATTATCGTGTTTCGCCGGCAAAACATGAGCGCTCTGTCAACAAGATGATTTTTTCGCGACTGGACGCCGTTGTTAATTTTACTGCGTTGGACAATGTTAAGTTGATTGCTCCGCGCCCACTTTTGATTATTGCAGGCACTGAGGCAAATACAAAATATTTTGCTGAAGAAACTTTTAACAAGGCAGAAGGCGAAAAAACTTTGCATTGGATTCAAGGCGCAACACATATTCAGCTTTATTACGTAAAAAAATATGTTTTAGAAGCCATAGCAGAACTCAATAAATTTTATGGTGACCATCTGAAATAAATTATTTGCTTGGGCTGGCGAGCAGAAATATTTACATGAAATTTGAGAAACAAAAAATCCGCCGTACTCGGCAGACTAAAATTTATGAAATTTTTATCCGTTAAGTTCAGCAATTCTTTCTGCAAGATTTAATTCAAAATCGCTGTGACTGCCCAACCCTTTTTCTTTCATAAGTTTGTAACCTTCAATATCGTCATTGGCAGAATCAACGCTGTTCAAAATAAAATTCGACATGTAAAAATCACTTTTTGAAGGAAGTTTGGAACGCGAATTAACCATTTCTTTTCCTAAATCAAACACTTGTTTCGGAAATTTTGAAAGTCTGCGAGCAAATTTATCAACAAATTCATCAAGTTTTTCATCAGGAATCGAGCGATTGATAAAGCCGTAAAGTTCTCCTGTGTCAGCGTCATAATCGTCGGCACTCAAAACAATTTCCAAAGCTCTTGCACGTCCGCACAAACTACAAAGCCATTCGATTCCTCCGCCACCAGGAATTGAGCCGCCACCGACTTCAATCAGGGCAAATTTTGCTTTTTCTTTCGATGCAAAAATAATATCACAAGCCAAAGCAAATTCAAAACCTTGAGCACGAGCACGTCCACGAACTTTTGCAATACTCAAAACGTGCAAATTTATAAGATGCTCAACCCAATTTGCCCACTCATAGAAAAACGGAGCCGCGCCTTCTTGTGTGGGAATAATTTGCCGATGTTCCACGTCGTGATGATTCATAAAAAAATCTTCATTGGCACTTTCAAAAACTACAACGCGCAAGTCAGGATTTTTCTCCATTTTATTCATCAAAACATTGAGTTCCGCGAACATATACGGATCAAAATTATTTATCGGTGGATTGTCGATTATCACGCGCCAATAATTTTTTGTTTCCTCAACAATTTTCAATCTGTTTTCCAAAATTTTTCACTCCTTCGACTAGTTGAAAAAATTTTTTATAATGATATTATAATTTTTATGAAAAAAATAAAAAGTACGCAGTTTAAACTGCCTATGGAGTGAAGATTTTTGAGTAAAATTTTTTACGAACTGCCTGAAAATGAGATTTGTCCTGTGATTTATACTTTAAGTTTGATTGGTCAGAAGTGGAAAATTCCAATTTTGTGGCATTTGGCTGAAGATGGAAATTTGCGTTACGGAGAATTGAAGAAAAAAATTTTCGGCATCACAAATTTAATGCTGACAAAATCTTTACGCGAACTTGAAAAAGATAATCTGATAAGTAGAAAAGATTTTTCGGAAAAAATTTTGCACGTTGAATATTCATTAACTGAGCGTGGAAAAAGTTTAATTCCGATTTTAAAATCAATTGACACTTGGGGCAGAGAACAAATGCAAAAATAACATTTTTCAAAAAATTTTATCAACGGATGGAATTTATCGTTTTGCCTCGAAGAATTTATTGTATAGGTAATTCTTGAAGTCTTCAACGTTCATTGAATGATATTCATCATAGAGTTTTTGACAGACGCTATCAGTTGGATAATTCAACTGATCCTTGCCGTCAGTTGCTGCCTCGAAGATAATGTTTGCAGCTTCAGTTGGATCAGGAAATTCAGCATTGCCATCAAGGAGATATTTGCGCTGATTTGCTGTAGGCTGCTCATATCCAGTTAAATCATTGATTGGCGTCTGAAAGTTTGTTTTGGTGCCGCCAGGAATCATTGCTTTAACTAAGACATTAAACGGTTTCAACTCATAGTAAATCGATTCAACCATACCTTGTTGAGCACGTTTAGCTGCACCATAGGCACCATCACGAGGCAAAGCAATAATCGCAGCAAGTGAAGTCGTCGTCATAATCACGCCGGATTTGCGCTTCTTGAAATGCGGAATAAATTGCTGGGTGACGAGCATTGTACCTATAACGTCAGTGTCAAACAACTTGCGAATTTCATCTTCTGGTATGCGTTCAAAGGCTGCCATCAAGCCATATCCTGCGTTGTTGAAGAGCACATCAACGTCGTACTCATTAAGTGCTTTTTGACAAGTTTCACGAATCTGCACAGAATCAGTCACATCAAGTGGCATGAGCACAACATTTGGCAGTTTGGCGAGTTCTTCACCTTTCTTGAGATTCCTCATCGTTGCAATTACTCTCCAACCTTTAGTCGAAAACAATTCAGCAGTTGCCTTACCTATTCCACTTGATGCTCCTGTAATAAAAATTGTTTGCATAATTTATTCCACCTCTCTAAGAATTAATTAGGGTTTTACCTAAATCAAATGCTCTTTGACAATCTTGCGGAAAGTGTTCATCACGATATTTGGACTTTTCTTCACCAGAGAACACTTCGCAAACATATTTATCATAATCGTCAAATTGATATGTGTTGAAGGCGTGCAAAACCAACGGCTTCTGAAAATAATTCGCTAAAAACATTTCCCACATCTCTAAGTTTTGACGATAACCGTCTCGAATCATTTCATCTTCAAGCACATTCATCGTATAGATGCACGCCGTCGGAATCTTTCGCTCAACCAAATTCGGATAACCGACCTTGTACTGCATATACGGAAAGAAGAATCTTTCATAAAATGCGTGAAGTTGTCCGGTGATTGTGCGGTAATAAATCGGTGAACCGAAGATAATTGCGTCAGCGTCTCTCAACTTCTCCAAAACTTCGTACAAATCGTCGTGAATTGCACATCTGCCATAAAATTTGCCATTTTTAACCTTGCAGGCAAAACAGCTCCTGCAGCCGGTGTATTTCAACTTGTAGAGGTCAATTCTCTCAGCAATCACATCTGCTGTAACTGATTTTGAACCTTCGAGGGCTTTATCTAACAAAGTTGCAGTATTTCTATTTGTTCGCGGACTGCCATTTATAGCATACACTTTTTTCATTTTATCGCCTCAATTATAAATGTACTCGAAATTATTCTGAGTCTTGTACAACTTCCAATAAGCCTCAGCAATATTCTTCGGTGACAAATGCTCATTGCTGCCGACGACACCCATAATCTGAACAATTCCAGAATAAATGCCTTTGTCCTTCAATTCAGTGTTGAGCATTAAAGTCATTGAACGAAGCGCAGTCTTGCCAATGGAAATTCCGGCATAGTCAAGATTTTCATTTGGGTGAACGCCGAACAAGCCACCGGTAAACAACAATGCTCCGCTATGCTGCTCAATCTGTTTCGGCAGAACTTGATGGACACAATGAAGCGCACTCGCCACATCAATCTGATAATGTTTCATCAATTCATCAGAGGACATTTCGGTCAACTTGCCACCTTGCATGAGCGCAGCATTATAGACAAGAACATCAACAACGCCGAAATCTGTCTGAATCTCATTAAGGGCAGTCGTGAGCGAATTTGTATCAGCAACATCAACAACTTTTGAATAAGCCTCATAACCTTTAGCTGCAAACTCAGCAACGTATTCATCAAGTGCAGTTTGACGCCTCGCCATCAGCACAACTTTGAAACCTTCTTGAGCAAATCTTTCTGCAATGTGATTGCCCATGCCCTTACCTGCGCCAACGACAACAACCAATTTTGACAATTCAATCACCTCGACCAAAATATTATGATATAATTATATTGTTAGCGAGAAGTTTTTCAATGGTCAAAAATTAAGAAAAGTGACTTATGCCACTAAATTTGAAAGTTGGGGTAATATGATGAGATTTTCCGGCAGTGAAGATTTACGAGTTCAAAAGACTATATCGGCGATTCATGAGGCATTTGAGACGATGATTTTGGAGACGAATTACGACAAGATAACCGTTAAAGCACTTTGTGAGCGTGCCAGAATCAACAAGAAAACATTTTACAGATATTATGAAACATTAGATTTTTTGCTTGCTGAGATTATGGACAAATTTGCAACTGATTTTTTGGAAAGAATCAAAAATTATCGCGTGCCGGAAGACCTAGAAAAAATTAATCGCGAATTTTTTATATATTCAACAGAGCAGGGCGATCTTTACGAGAGAATAGTTTGTTATGCACCACATCAGGCTATCAGCAAAAAAATGATCAGCCATATTATAAATCAGACTTGGAACAGCGCTTCAAAGTTTCAGGAGCTGAATATATATGAACAGAATTTACTTTTGAGTTTTATATACAACGTTGGACTTGAACTTTATCGTCAATGGGTCAACGATGATAAGAAATTATCACTAGAAGAAATCATAACTCTTTCAAATAAATTACTTTGTACAGGCGTTTTTGGTTTTATCAATTAATAAATTATAGGAGGTTATCTTATGTCAAAATTCAAAGACAAGGTTGTCTATCAAATTTATCCAAAGTCATTTCAAGATTCAAACGGTGACGGGCTTGGTGATTTGCGCGGTGTGATACAGCGTCTCGACTATCTTCAGTCTCTCGGTGTAGACTATCTTTGGTTGACACCTTTTTTCCCATCACCACAGCACGATAATGGCTATGATGTTGCTGATTATTGTGCAGTTGATCCACGTTTTGGCACTATGGCTGACTTTGATGAGTTGGTAAAGATTGCAGGCGAGAAGGGCATGAAAATAATGCTTGATATGGTACTCTGCCATACTTCGGCTGATCACGAATGGTTTCAGAAAGCAATCAACGGTGATGAGCACTACCAACGCTATTACATTCTGCGTGATGGTCGCGGTCCAGGCGAGCCGCCTACAAATTGGCAATGTGCATTTGGAGGCAGCGCTTGGGAGTGGCAGCCGCAGATTGGTAAGTGGTATTTGCATCTGCACGATGTGAGCCAGCCGGATCTTGATTGGACTAATCCTGAAGTGCGCAAAGAACTCGCCAACGTGGTGAAGTTTTGGCGAGATAAGGGTGTAATGGGATTCCGTTTTGACGTTATTAACCTAATATCTAAACCTGAAATCTTTGAGGACGACACGACTGGACTTGGGCGTCGTTTGTTCGCTGACGGACCACACGTGCACGAATACTTACAAGAACTTGTAAAGAACGCTGGAATTGATGGAATGATCACGGTTGGCGAAATGGCCTCGACAGACCTTGCAAATTGTATCCGCTATTCTAATCCAGATAACCATGAGCTCTCCATGTCGTTCAGTTTTCATCACCTTAAAGTTGATTATAAAAACGGCGATAAATGGGCACTAATGCCGCCAGATATTAAAGCACTTAAAACAATATTTGAAGAATGGCAAGTTGGTATGCAAAATGGCAACGGCTGGAATGCAGTGTTTTACAATAACCACGACCAGCCTCGTATAGTGTCAAGATTCGGAGACGATCAGAATTATCTTAAAGAATCAGCAAAAATGTTGGCGGCTTCGATTCATTTAATGCGCGGTACTCCATACATCTATCAAGGTGAAGAACTTGGAATGACCAATGCAAAATACACTTCCATTGAACAGTATCGTGATGTTGAAAGTTTGAATTATTACAAAATTCTACTGGAACAAGGCAAGTCCAAAGATGAGGCTTTAAAAATTATTGGCGAGCGTTCACGCGATAACAGCCGCACGCCAATGCAGTGGTCAGCTGAAAAATTTGCAGGTTTCTCTACGGTTGAGTCGTGGATTTCTTCTCCAGATAATTACAAAAGTATTAACGTCGAAGCTGAGAAAAATGACGACAATTCTGTTTTGAATTTTTATAAACTTCTCGTCAAATTCCGCAAAGAAAATAAGATTGTCCAAGAAGGCGACATCAAATTCATTGAGCGCGAAAATGATAACGTTCTCGCCTACGTAAGAAGTCTTGGCAATAACGAATTAATTGTTATTTGTAACTTTAGAGGCAAAGATATTTCATTGACTGAAAAAACTTTGTCGGATTACACGAAAAATGGCTATAAAAAAACTCTCGGCAATTATGATGGACTTGTCGAAAATCTACGCCCTTATGAAGTTGTAGTTTTTCAAAGATGAACTATTTTGACAAAACTAAGCTGGACGAGTTTTATAATGGCCTCTTCGAGGAAAACAAATTAACATTATTATCCGGCGGCGTTGGCGATAAATATTTGACTTCGCCGAACAGTGATAATCGAATGTCACTGGCATTGCTAATTCGTGTAAACCCTTCTGTGAGCAGTGAGATAAACGATTGTATCAAAGAGTTAAAGTCTATTGAACCGAATATTTATTATTATCCTGTGCAGGACTTTCATCTGACGGTTATTGATATTCTGCGCGGCGTGTCCAATCGTCAAATGCCGAACAACCTTAAAGATTATATTCAATGTGTTGAAGAGTGCAGGCAAAAAATTAAACCATTCTGCATAGAATTTGCCGAATTAACAGCAAGTGATAATGCAGTAATGGTTAAAGGTTACTACGAACGCGAGCTGGAACAGTTTAGACAATTGCTGAGGCAATCGATAAAAAGTGCTGGGCTTGCATTAGAAGAACGATATAAAACGTTTTCGGCACATATAACTATTGCCAGGATACCAGTCAAACTGAGTAATCCAATTAAATTTGTTGATTATGTATCTTCAAACGAGAAGTTATTCGGCGTAAACAATGTTACAAATTTTGAACTGGTCTTTCACAATTGGTACGATTCTAAAAAGATTATTTGTTATTGATAACTTGCGCCGTCAAAAATATTACTAATTCAGACTCAGATTT
>JAFUTM010000399.1 GCA_017484235.1 Selenomonadaceae bacterium | reverse complement strand
GTTAAATCAAAGCCATCGTCCAGCCGAAGAGAAATCTGTTCAAAGTCAAACGTATCAAAATTATCAGCATTGACATCAAGAATAATTTCAAATTCATTTTCCAAAGCGGCGGCTAAAATTGCAGCAAAGTCATCAAAATCGGACTCAGCCTCTGGAATCTGTGTAGATGTAAATATTCTTTTAAGGCCAAGCGACGACGCTGTCTCAATGAGATTGAGATTATCTTCGAGCGTACAGTTCAATCCAGAATATACGGATATGCCATTATTCATAAAATCGTCTCCACATATAAAATTGTTTTCCAAGATATTTTTAATTTTCCAAAAGGTTTATTCTTCATTTACAAGTAAATTAATTGCAGATTTAGCACTGCCGTTGGATTTTTGAAGTGCATCGGTTGCCGTCTCCTCCGTGCAGCCGGTAGCAGTCTTGACAATGCGGATAGCTCGGTCTCTAAGTTTATCATTGGTTGCCTGCACGTCGACCATTAAATTGCCATAAACTTTGCCCATCTTAATCATTGTAGCAGTTGTGAGCATATTTAACACCAGCTTAGTCGCGGTGCCGGCTTTAAGGCGTGTCGAGCCGGTTATCACTTCTGCGCCAGTGACAGGCGTGATAGCAATATCGGCAATCTTTGCAATTTCCGAATTTTCCACACAGCTCAATGCAATGGTTGCGGCATTTATCGTTTTAGCGTGTTCAAGAGCTTTTACAACGTAAGGCGTACGGCCGGAGGCGGCAATTCCAATTAAAACATCTTCAGATGAAAATTTACGCTCATTGAGATCACTAATTGCGCGGGCAGCGTTGTCTTCAGCGCCTTCAACGCTGTACACTAAGGCATTGACACCGCCGGCAATTATGCCCTGCACTAAATGAGGACTGACTCCAAACGTAGGTGGACATTCCGAAGCGTCTAGTACGCCAAGCCGTCCACTTGTGCCGGCACCGATATAAAACAGTCGTCCGCCATTTTTAATCTTTTGGGTAATCAAGTCTACCGCTTTAGCTATATTAGGCAGCTCCTGTTCAACTGCCAGCGCAACTTTCTTATCTTCGTCATTTATGACTTTAAGCATCGACAGTGTATCCATTTTATCTATGTTGTATGTATTCGGATTCTGCTGCTCAGTCGTAAGTTCCGCTAAATTCATAACTCTCACCACCTGACTTACAGTTAATAATTATGATCAAACTGACGAATAAAGTTCTCAGGATCGTTAAATAAATGAAAGTTTTCATAAATCTTCTCAATATCCCAATTCCACCAGACAATACGTTGAAGAGCCTCAACTATTTTTTCATCAAAACGATATTTAATAATTTTAGCAGGATTGCCGCCGACGATTGCAAATGGTGGTACATCTTTAACTACAACACTATTTGAAGCAATAATAGATCCATTCCCAATGTAAAGAGGTGAATCTGGATTTGATGATTTAAATTTACAGCCATTTCCAACCCATACGTCTGAACCAATATTTATTATTGAATATAATGACTTATACTTAGAATAAAAATCTTTAGGAACATTCCAATCTAAATGAGTTAATCCATAAATAGAAACATTATTATGATTGTGATCATTATTCAATCCTAATTCAAATGAAATATTTCCGGCAATGGCAGAAAAATTACCAATTTGAATTAATCCATTTCCATCAATCATTGCATTTGCTATATAACTTTTTATTCCAAGTGAAATATTGACTCTGTTAAAAATATAATTTCTTGGATACAATGAGAAAGTAATATCACTAAAATTGCGATCATTAATTTTACCATAAACTTTTCCTTCGAGACAGAACCTCTGAAAGTCGAAACCAGGAATACAAAATATTCTTCCATCTATAACGTCATTGAAAGATATGCCCCCCCCCCATAGCATGCAGTATAGAGTCCAACATTTTAAATCTTGGCATAAAGTTATTTTGAGATGAAATTATTACTTTTTGACAAGAGATATTTTTTAAAGGTTCACCATTTAAATTTTTTATAAATAATATTTTATCTTCGCTGAAGACAGCGTAGCCAATAATGTCCATATTACCACATTCAACTTGTTTGTCATAATAGGGCTTTAATAATGGGAACATATCATCTATACCAAAAATTAAAACTTTAACTGGTTGCATTATAAATCTCCTTATTCATTATGGTATCCAAATAAATTGGGCAACTACGCCGTTTCCGTCCGAAATCATTTGAGTTTTTAAACGATAAATTGGTGCAATGAGTGGTGCTAATCTTAAACGAATTTGAAATCTGAGCATAGAATAAGAGTTGTTGCCAAAAATAGGAATACGCGGCAGTATAAAATGCTGAGGCTCTTTATGCGCCAAGCCATAGTCAACAGTGAACGCCGCACGATACCCTATTTGTTGAGTAAGCTCTGCCGCTTCGCGAGTGTATTCGCCGCCTGGATATGCAATATATTTAGCCGGCTTCTTCATAAACCATTCAACCGCTTGTTTGGAACCAAAAATCTGATTCTGCACCTCGTGATTGGAAAGACGATTGTCAACCAGATTAAAATGACTGAGCGTATGACTCTCAATGTCAACCAGTCCACTCGCCTGCATCTCACGCGCCTGGTCCCAAGTTAAATAATTTGGGTACAGATTAACATAATCCGTTACAACAAACTGTGTAATCCTGGCATTATACTGCTGTAAAATCGGGTACACATTCTTATAAGTGTCAATGTATCCATCATCGAAGGTGATAATAACAGGCTTATCCGGCAACGTTATACTGCCGTCCTCACTTTCCCAAGCATTGAGCATTTCGTCCGGCGTAATAAAACTATAGCCATTATCCACCAGATACTTAATCTGTTCTTCAAATTCCGAGACAGGGACGGTAAGTTGATTCTCATCTACGTCGTTGACTTGGTGGTACAGCAGTATAGGTATGCCGTCTTTTTCGCGATTAAATATCACCGTTAAAAAGATGCCGCCTACAACAATTAAAAAGATAATAAACATTAGAAATTTTTTCATCGTCGGTTCCTCTTGAAAAACAATTATAATTGAACATTTTATTTTTCATCAAATTTTCATATCTCTAATATAAAATATATACCATTAATGCTAAACTGTCAAGAATTTATAAAAAAATAAATAATAAGTTCGGAGTGAAGTTGATGTTATTAGCAATCGACATTGGCAACAGCAACATTGTAATGGGCACTTACGTCGAAGATAAGCTCATGAAGCATTGGCGCATTTCCACTGACCGGCAAAAGACGGGCGATGAATATGGAATGCTCATCAATGATCTGTTTCGTTATCAAGGCGTCGAAATTACAGACATTGATGATATAATTATATCGTCTGTCGTTCCGCCATTAGTTGTACCTTTCGTTAAAATGTGTGAGCGATATTTTAACATTAAACCATTAATGGTTGGTCCTGGAATAAAAACGGGCATTGTGCTTCATTATGAAAATCCACGTGCCATTGGTGCGGATAGAATTGTAAATGTAATTGGCGCCTATGAACTTTACGGCGGACCTTCTATTGTTATTGATATCGGCACGGCAACTACTTTTGATGTTGTTTCCGAAATCGGCGACTTTATGGGCGGTGTCATTGCACCTGGAATAATGGCTTCCTCCGACGCGCTGTTTAACGCTACAGCGAAATTGCCGCGAGTTGAGCTTGTACCACCAAAAAATATTATCTGCCATAATACCATTCACGGTATGCAGGCAGGTATTATTTTTGGCTACGTTGGTCAAATTGATGAGATTGTTCGGCGCATTAAAGAGGAATATGCTGTGCCCAACATCAGTGTCATTGCGACTGGCGGCTTAGCAACTATGATTTACAAAGAGTCAAAGACGATTGATAAAATAGATCACTTCCTAACGCTCACGGGCCTCAGAGTATTATATGAACGCAATAAACAATAAGGTGTTTGTCTATTAATGATTGTGAGTTAAACTTAGATAAAAAATAATATAATTTAGGAGATGATATTTATGTACAAGACATTTCGGATTTTAGTTATGTTGTTGTGTTTGATTGTATTGAGTTCAAATGCGGCCTTTGCAACACCGGAAGGTATGCAGGCTCTCAATCAAGCATTGGGCAATTCCGCGCAGACGGACCAGCGGCCGTTTAAAGTTACAATTACGTGTAATGCGCCGCTTTTTAGCGGAAGTGTAAATTTTGATATTGCTTTCAAGAAAAAGTCTGGAATGAAAGTGATGGGCAGCTGTGATTACACTGTGCTTAGTGAAAATGCGAGTATACCTTTTTACGCTGACACCAAGAAAAAAGATTTGATATGTTATTATCAATCAGAAGGTCAATGGATAAAGTACACCTATTCCGATTTTTCTAATGATATAGTAAATGGTTTGACGCTGCCAATTATTCAGTCTGTTGAAAATGAATTTAATATCATTAAGGACGCTGAAGTTTTAGGCGAGACAGATTCACAGATCACTTTACTAATGTATATTGACAATAACAAACTTGCTAATGCGATTGAGGTCAATGATAATTTAGACAGCAATAAAAATAAACAAAATGAAAATATAGCGCTGAATTATTTTAAACAAGGACTTCAAAATTGTACCATTTCCTGCACCTGGTCCGTTGACAAGAGTAATGGCTTTACCAACACTTTTGAAATAGACTTGACCGATTTAGTTAAGTCGACGGCTAAAGCTGCCTATGACGATACGAATAATACTCTTATGGATGCCCAGACTCGTGAGATTTTGGGCATAGTTGCCAATTACAGTGTATTAAAAGCCAATGTTACTTACGTTGATGTAAATGGCGATTTTGAGATACCTTCTAACGTCATTAAGTCTGCTAAAAAAGCTAAGAAATAATGAACAATAGCCACTCTAATGAACCAAATAAAAAAGTACCGTTAATGCTCGCACCGATGGCGGGCGTAACGGACTCGGCTTTTAGGATAATCGTGCGCGAAGTGAGCGGCTATAATGGGCTGATGTTTTCCGAAATGGTCAGTTCAACCGGTCTTCATTATAAGAGTCAAAAGACTTTTGAGATGTTGCAATTTACCGAAGCGGAGCTGCCAATTTCTGTGCAGCTATTCGGCAGCAATCCAGATTACGTCGCTGAGGCAGCTCAATATGTTTCGCAGCTTAAAAACGTCAGTGCTATTGATTTTAATTTAGGTTGTCCGGCTCCAAAGATTGTTAAAAATGGTGAAGGCTCCGCTTTGATGAAAAATCCAGAACTCACTGCTGAAATATTAAGGACGATTCGACGTTCAACGACACTGCCTGTCAGTGTAAAAATGCGGCTTGGTTTTGACAGCGAACATATTAACGCCATTGAGATTGCCAAAATTGCTGAAGAGGCTGGCGTCGATTCAATCACTGTTCACGGCAGGACGCGTGATCAATTTTATGCCGGCACAGCTGATTGGTCTGCAATTGCTAAAGTTAAACAGTCGGTTAATATACCTGTTATTGCAAATGGCGATGTCAGAGACTTTGACAGTCTTGACGAGATAATCAAGGTGACAGGTTGTGATGGCGTGATGATTGGACGGGCGGCAATGGGTAATGCCTGGATTTTTAAACGCCTGAGGCATTATCTTGATACCGGTGAGAAACTTCCGGCACCGACTGTTGAAGATAAATTTAAAATATTGAGACGACATCTTGACTTACTGCTTGAATTTAAAGGCGAATATGTCGGAATACGAGAAATGCGCAAGCACGCCGCCTGGTATACAAAAGGATTATCCGGCGGCTCAGAGCTTCGAGATAAATTTAACAATGCACAAACTAAATCTGACTTTATAAACATCATCGACAACGCGGCGTTTGCTTAATGGTTGGTTTAAAAAATTATCGTAATTTAAAAGCTGTGGAGCTTACATTACTTACTCCACAGCTTTTTTAGTTTTAATTTTTCACAAATAAGACGACGTTGTTTTTAATTTGAGTCGTTTATTGGAAACTTTTAATTCGAGCTTCAAGGGTATTTATCTTTTCCATTGCCGCAGTTAATTTATCGCGTTCTGCCTGCACAACAGATTCAGGAGCTTTACTTAAAAACCGTTCATTATTAAGTTTATTTTGCGTTGAGACAATACCTGCCTTAAGTTTATCAAGTTCTTTATTAAGGCGTGCTATTTCTTTATCTACATCAATTAAACCTGCAAGCGGCAAAAAAATCTCAATGCCATTAACCACACCGCTCATCGCGTGCTCCGGCTTCTGTTCATTCGGTTGTAAAAATGTAATTGGCTCCGCTGCAGCTAATTTTGAGAGATAAATCGTATTGGACTTTATAACTTCGGCAAGTTCTGAATCATTAATCTGCAAAATAACTTCACTTTGCTTTTTAGGCTGTACACCAATTTCAGCTCTAAGGTTGCGAATAGTTTTAATCGTTTCCATTATTGTGCTCATTGACTGTTCTGCCGTTTCGTCAATTGTTGATTCTTCAACCCAAGATGCAATCATTATACTTTGACCTTCGTGTGGTAAGTTTTGCCAGATTTCTTCGGTTAAAAATGGCATAAATGGATGGAGCAGGCGCAGCGTTTTTTCCAACACGGTTGATAATACGTACAGTGCCGTTTGACGTGATGTATTATCTTCTTTATTATAAAGTCGCGACTTTGTCAATTCAATATACCAATCGCAGTACTCACTCCATAAAAATTCATAAATCATTCGTCCAGCTTCGCCAAGTTCAAATTTATCAAGATTTTCAGTTACGCCCTGCCGTGTTTTTTCTAATCGTGAAAGTATCCACTTATCGGCCAGTGTATAATCTTCAGATTTCGGTATAAAGGATTTGTCTGCATCTTCCAAATTCATCATCAAGTAGCGTGAGGCGTTCCAAATCTTATTTGCAAAATTCCGCGCAGATTCAACTCTCTCCCAATAAAAGCGCATATCATTGCCAGGAGTGTTGCCCGTAATGAGCATAAATCTGAGTGAGTCCGCGCCATATTTTTCAATAACTTCAACCGGATCAATACCATTGCCGAGTGACTTACTCATTTTGCGACCTTGACTGTCGCGTACTAATCCGTGAATGAATACATATTTAAATGGAACGTCACCGCCAAACTTTAGACCCATCATTACCATACGTGCAACCCAGAAGAAAATTATATCATATCCTGTAACTAAAACACTCGTCGGATAAAATTTTTTAAGTTCTGGAGTCTGTTCCGGCCAGCCCATTGTCTCAAAAGGCCAAAGTGCAGAACTAAACCACGTATCGAGAACATCTTCATCTTGATGCAGATTATGACTGTGGCAGTGCGGGCACTCGTTAATATCTTCACGTGAAACTGTGGTTTGACCGCAGTCGTCACAGTACCAGGCTGGGATTCTATGTCCCCACCATAACTGTCGACTAATGCACCAGTCACGGATATTTTCAAGCCAGTTTTCATAAATTTTAGTAAATCTGTCAGGCACAAACTTAATACGGCCGTCACGTACTGCCTCAATCGCCGGCTTGGCCAGTGTCTCCATCTTGACAAACCACTGTTTGGAAATGAGAGGTTCTACAGTCGTATGACAGCGTGAACAGTGACCAACAGCGTGTTCGTGATTTTCAATAGATACCAAAACGCCAGTAGCTTCTAAATCTTTGACAATCTGTTTTCGACATTCATAGCGGTCAAGACCTGCATATTTAGCAACCGCAGCAGACATATCTTTTAGTGATTCGGACATCGTTCCGTCATTTTCGATAACTTTAATTTGTTTCAAATTATGACGCTGGCCCATATCAAAATCGTTCGGATCGTGTGCAGGTGTGACTTTAACTGCACCAGTACCAAACTCACGGTCAACATATTCATCAGCAAAAAGTTTTATTTTGCGTCCAACGAGCGGTAAAATCAATGTCTTACCAATTAAATTTTTATAGCGTTCATCATCTGGATGGACGGCAACTCCAGTATCGCCTAGCATCGTCTCTGGTCGTGTGGTGGCAACTTCGACATATCCGCTGCCGTCCTCAAACGGATAACGCAAATGCCAAAGGTGCCCTTGTTCAGTCTCGTGCTCTACTTCTATATCAGACAATGCAGTATTACAATGAGGACACCAATTTGTAATGCGTGTGCCGCGATAAATAAGACCTTCTTCATATAAACTAACGAAGACCTCACGAACAGCACGGCTGCACCCTTCGTCCATAGTAAAGCGTTCACGTTCCCAGTCACACGATGAGCCCAGTGAACGAAGCTGATACATAATGCGGCTGCCGTACTTTTCTTTCCATTGCCAGACGCGCTTTAAAAATTCCTCACGACCAAGCTCATAACGATTAGTGCCTTCCTCTCGCAGCGATTCTTCAACACGTGCCTGTGTTGCTATACCAGCGTGATCACAGCCTGGCATCCATAGTGTATTGTCGCCGCGCATTCTGTGATAACGAATCAAAATATCCTGCAGCGTCTCATCAAGTGCGTGGCCCATGTGCAATTGTCCGGTCACATTTGGCGGCGGTATCACAATACTATAAGGTTCGCCATTATTATTAACATCAGCGTGAAAAAAGTTGCTCTGTTCCCAAAATTCGTAATTCTTCTTTTCAAAATTTTGCGGCTCATAAACTTTTGATATATTGTCTGTACTCAATTAGAATACCTCCTAAATGGTTAAAGTATTTACATTTTACTATTTAATTAAGTAATTGGCAATAAAAAAAGTTTTGATTTTTACTACAGTCAATTAAGTAAAAAACAAAACAATTTATAAAATTAATAAATTTCAAAATAAAAATGGCGGAGGGGGTGGGATTCGAACCCACGGTGGCTATTAACCACACTTGATTTCGAGTCAAGCACCTTCAACCGCTCGGACACTCCTCCGTGTTTACGAAAATTATATTAACATATATTTAATTTAATTGCAATACTTTTTATTAAAATTTATGGCATTCATATTTCTTTATCGCCATATACACGAATAATATGATATAATATAATTTGATGATAACAGAATTTCCAAATAGTTGAAGGGCGGATTAATTGATGGATACCAAAAATGTTGTGACACTGACTGGAATTAAAAAACTATATAAAATGGGTTCTGAAATTGTTGCCGCTTTAAACGGTGTTGATCTGATAATTAATCAGGGCGAATTTGTTGCGTTAATGGGTCCATCTGGCAGTGGCAAGTCAACTTTGATGAATATTTTGGGCTGTCTAGATCGTCCAACAGAAGGTTCATATAAATTACTCAATCAAGAGGTGAGCGGTCTTTCCGACGATGAGCTTGCGGCAATTCGCAATACTACGATTGGCTTTGTATTTCAGAATTTTAATTTATTGCCGAAGCTGACTTCATTAGAAAATGTTGCCTTGCCCGCAGTTTACGCTGGAATTAAAACTTCTCAGCGAATGGAAATGGCAAAAGAGGCGCTTGAAAAAGTTTCACTTTTTGATCGTGCAGAACATTTGCCTTCGGAACTGAGCGGCGGTCAGCGCCAGCGTGTGGCAATTGCACGTGCAATCGCGATGAAGCCGTCAATTATAATGGCGGACGAGCCGACCGGAAATCTTGACACAAAATCAACGGGCGAAATTATGAATATTTTTCGTGATCTGCATTTGAACGGCTCAACAATAATCTTAGTTACACACGAACCGGACATTGCTCAAGCTGCCGATCGTCAAATTTTAGTTAAGGACGGCAAAATTACGAAAGATATTATCACTGCCCATTCCGATGAAAAGATTGACATTATATAAATTATGAATGAGGAATTGTGAATGAGGAATTATTTTATTTATCATTAAAAATTCAGCATTCCTCATTCCTAATTCCTAATTATTTTTGGTGGTGAGATTTGATGCCGATGTTTAGAAATTCTATGATGATTTTATTAGTTATTGCCGCTGCTGCATTAATTGGGGCCGGCTATGGTTATTCGACGAGCGATGATATAAAAAAGTCGGACACGGGTACACTTCAAGAGTCGACAAGTGATACATCAAAGGATAGCATTATTTATGTTTATGTAACCGGCGCAGTCAATAAACCTGGTATGGTTGAATTATCAGTTGACGATAATAAATTGAGAGTGGTCGATGCAATTAATGCCTGCGGCGGACTTTTACCGACCGCTGACAGCGAGGCTATTAATATGGCAGAAGAAATTTCTGACGGCCAGCATATTCGTGTGCCGGAAAAAATTATTGAACAAATTGCAGAAAATTCATCAGAGCAATCAGTTAAATCAATGAATACTAATTCTAATAAAAATAAAAAATCGTCAGACAGCGGCAATATTGTAAATATAAATACGGCCGACGCTGACGAACTTGATACCCTGCCAGGAATTGGTCCGGCAATGGCACAGCGCATTATTGATTACCGACAAACACACGGCTCATTTAAATCTATCGACGAGATTCAAAACGTGCGTGGCATTGGTCAAAAGAAATTTGAAAATCTTAAAAGTCGAATTACAATTTAATTCTTAATGATGATGGTGATGTTCAATTTCTTCGCCGCGAATATCTTTTATAGCTTTCGCAACATCAGGTGCTCCATAAATAGCTGAACCTGCGACCAAAACATTAGCACCGGCTTCGCGGACGAGTTTTGAAGTCTCAGCAGTGATACCGCCGTCAACTTCTATGTCGCATATAGTTTCCATTTCTTCAATCATATGGTACAACATATGAATTTTACCTAACATGGATTCAATAAATCTTTGACCGCCAAAACCAGGATTGACCGTCATAATTAAGACCATTTCTACATCTTCGACTAATTCCTCAATCATCGAAAGTGACGAGCCTGGATTGAGCGCAACGCCAGCTTTGCAGCCAGCCGCGTGAATCT
>JAFUTM010000398.1 GCA_017484235.1 Selenomonadaceae bacterium | reverse complement strand
CCGGCTTGCAATTAGGCTCTTGAATAAACGCCGTGCCTTCTTCATCTCCGATAATGAGACTGCCATAAAGCCACTTGCCCTGATTCTTGCTTTTACCTCTGAACTCATAATTTGCTTTGTTAAAATGCGCCATTCCAATTCACCCCTTACAGCCAAACTCTTTCCTTATTCAATTCTGGGTTGTCAAAGATATTACCGACAATGCGGCATTTCTCCAAAAAGGATTTCAGAAATTGAACATTGCAACCGTTATCAATGCACTTACCTTCATAGCACATCAGCTCATCATTCCAAACCACGATATAACGGTATTTGTCCTCTCGCGTATATTGAACCACGTCAGCTTCATAAATCTCTTTACCGTCCACATCATACGCACCAGTGAATTGCCCAACCGTCTCAGGCTCAACGGTGTACTCAGGTGAGAGCGAACCGCTCCATTGCTTGATAACTTCGCCATTTGCATAGGTCAAATGGTCGCCTTTGCGCCAAACAGCAGCGCATTTACCACGAAACTTAATCTTGCGTTTCATTCTTGCTCAACTCCAATCATCATTAGACAATAAATCTTTGCAGAGATGTTCTTTCAATGCGTCAATAGCGTCGCCTTTCAATTTGTGAAATGCTTTGTTGACAACCTCATTTTCAGCGAAAGTCTTTCTAATAACATCTTTGACTTTTCCAAGTTCACCTGCAATACCAATACGTTTAATATCGCTCGTAATTGGCTTATTATCATGCCACAAAATAATATTTCTAACTGTGTCGCAATATGTAGCAGTAAACTCGATACCATCTACCCTAAATTTCATCATGTAATCAGTACGGTAAGGACCACCACCACCGTGGTCGTCATAAATCGGTCAACTGAAGGCTTTTCAAATTCAAATTTCATCTTTCAGCACTTCCCTTCTTCTACTTGTTCTGTATTCTTTCCAAGTTTATATACTTTGAGCTTCTTATTTCCCGTACCCTTTTTATATTCTTTAATCCAAATGACATTGCCATTTTTGTAATGCCGCAAATGCCCACGCACGGTAAAAATTCCTTTTGGGCTTGCATGATGTACAACAGAAGTCAATTCAGATGATTCTTTTCTACGCCGAATTATATAGGTGACATTTGTTCTTTTGCCTTTATTTTGACGTGATTTGCATTTTTTCTCCGTTGGAGTATCATTAGTTTCTTCGGATACTTTTACTAACTCTGGCTTTTCATAAACCATGTATGCCATCAAAGTACAATAGCACGATAAAATCGATTCAAAACTCTCTCTCGTCATATTCATTTTACCTTTCCGTTTAACGAGCAGATTATCAATGCTAATCTCAAATTCTGCTTTACCGATTTTTAATTGTCCATTGTAAACATAGAGTGCCAGCAATTTTTCTTTACGGACACCTTTAATCCGAATATCATTATGAGAAAAAACGATTTCTACGATTTTTAAAGGATTAGGCAGCGTGCGTACAAGTTCTTTATTCTTATCACGCCATTCAAACAAAAATGTTATGTCTTCCTTATTAAGCATGATTTTATCCACTTATATCACCTCGCATTCGTCACGTCTTGCAGGATTCACTTCTACAAGTCTCTCCAACGCCAACTATAGAGAACAGCCATCAGCGTAAGCCAAGGTTCGCTAAGTGATTCATTAGTCAAAGCGTCCATCTGCTGAATGATTGCCGGTAATCCGTACAAACTG
>JAFUTM010000397.1 GCA_017484235.1 Selenomonadaceae bacterium | reverse complement strand
GGCATTAAAACTTGACGGTTTGAAAAGTCACGTTTATAATAAAAATTATTACAATTTACATTTTATGATTGGAGATGTTTTCTGATGACAGAAATCAGATTTGAACAGGCAAAAGAGCTGAAAGCTAAACCAGACGTGTCGAAGATTGGGTTCGGCACACATTTCACGGATTATATGTTTGAAATGGATTATAACGAAAAAGAGGGCTGGCACGATCCGCGCATCGTTCCTTATCGCAATATTGAGATCAGTCCGGCGAATACAACACTGCACTATGGCCAGGCGATTTTCGATGGACTGAAGGCTTACAAACACGGTGACAAGCCGGTCATTTTCCGTGCAAAAGATCACCTTAACCGAATCAACGTGTCGGCCAAAATCCTCGACATTCCAGAAGTGCCGTTTGATGTTATGAACGCTGGCCTTAAAAAGCTGATTGCGCTTGAAAAGGATTGGATACCGACCGGCAAAGGTCAGTCTTTGTATATTCGTCCATTCATTTTTGCAAATGATCCATTTCTCGGTGTCAGCGTCAGTCATAATTACAAATTCTTAATTATCTTGTCACCGGTTGCCGCTTACTATGCACACGGCTTTGCACCAGTTAAGATTATGGTTGAAGATAAATACGTTCGTGCAGTGCGCGGCGGTCTTGGTGCTGCTAAGACTCCGGCTAATTACGCGGCGAGTCTGCACGCTGGACTCGTTGCTCATCAAAAGGGCTACGACCAAGTTTTGTGGCTTGACGGTGTTGAACGTAAATACATCGAAGAAGTCGGCTCAATGAATATTTTGTTTAAAATCAATGGCGAAGTTATTACGCCTTCTCCAAAACTGCAGACTTCCATTTTAGACGGAATCACTCATCGTACGGTTATGGAGATTTCAAAAGATTGGGGCGTTCCTGCTGTTGAGCGCAAAATCTCTATTGATGAAGTTATGCAGGCTTACGAAGACGGCACACTCGAAGAAGTCTTTGGCTCTGGCACGGCGGCGGTTATTTCACCGGTCGGTTCTCTCATTTACAAGGGCAAAGAGTATGTCATCAATAACGGAAAGATCGGCGAATTTGCTCAAAAGATGTATGATTATATTGAGGGCATCCACACTGGCGAAGTTGAAGATAAATTTGGCTTCATTGAGCCTGCCGAAGTTTAATTAATTTTTGGTGGGCGGGCGGGCAGATTAATTATTAATTGAATTTTTGGAGGTATTATTATGGATAGTGCACTTGCTTACAAATCTGAACGTGAAGATTATGAAATCATTAACGGTCAAGCATATATGATGGCTCGTCCAAGTACGAATCATATGTTGATTGAGAAAAATGTTGTAACGGCTTTCCAGAATTATCTTAAGGGTAAACGTTGCATACCTTTTAACGAAGTTGATGTTTTTTTCAACGACGAGGACAATTTTATACCAGACGTGATTATCGTTTGTGATCCTGATATAATTGAAGACGACGGTATTCACGGCACGCCGGATTTAGTTGTTGAGATTGCTTCACCGTCAACTGCGCGGCGTGATCGTATGGAAAAATTTGCAGCTTATGAAAAATACGGTGTCAAAGAATATTGGCTTATCAGTCCTAATGAGAAGCGTGTTGAAGTTTATATTCGCAAAGATGACAAACTGATACTTGACAATATATATTCTGTTTATCGTGATTATGAGTGGAAACGCCTTACTGATGAAGAAAAGGCGGCTGTATGCCTTGAGATAAAAGTTTCACTTTATGACGATTTTTATGTCAAACTTGAAGATATTTTTGAAGATATTAAATAAATATTGGTGGTGCAAAAGATGAGTAATGTGGCTTACGCATACAAAGATGAACGAAACGATTATGAGGTTATTAATGGTGAAGTCTACATGATGGCGCGTCCAAGTACGGATCATACTACTATTGAAACTAATATTGTCACTGCATTTAAAAATTATCTCAAAGGTAAACGCTGTAGACCTTTTTTTGAAACAGATTTGTTTCTGAATGATGATAATAACTTTGTTCCAGATGTGATGATAGTCTGCAATCCTGAGATTATTAAAAAACGCGGCATCTTCGGTGTACCAGATTTGGTCGTTGAAATTTTGTCTCCATCAACTGGTCAGCGCGACAAACTCAATAAAAAAGACCTCTATGAAAAATTCGGTGTCAAGGAATATTGGATTGTCGATCCATTTAATAAGTCCGTTGAAGTTTATCTGTTAAAAGAAGGCTTATTAAAACTTGACGGCTTTTATATGATTTATCCAGATTATGAATGGGAAGTTTTGACTGATGAAGAAAAGGCGGCTGTATGCCTTGAGATAAAAGTTTCACTTTATGACGATTTTTACGTTAAGTTAGAAGACATATTTGAAGATATTAAATAAATATTGGTGGTGCAAACGATGAGTAATGTGGCTTACGCATACAAAGATGAACGAAATGATTATGATGTCATTAATGGTGAAGTCTATATGATGGCTAAACCAACTGCTTCACACGCCAGAGTACAACGTAATATTCTCGGTATTTTCGATCGCCGTCTCAAAGGCAAGCGTTGTGAATCGTTCTCAGAAATAGATGTATTTTTCAGTGAAGACGATAATTTAGTACCAGATGTATTAATTGTCTGCAATCCTGACATTGTTGAGGAGCGCGGAATTTACGGCACGCCGGATTTAGTGGTGGAAATTCTCTCGCCTTCAACGGCAAGACGTGATAAAATTCAAAAGAAGTCAATATATGAAAAATATGGAGTTAAAGAATATTGGATCGTCGATCCGTTTAGTAAATCAGTTGAAATTTATTTGCTTAAAGACGGTAAATTTATTCTTGACGACGTCTATTCTACATATCGCGATTATGAATGGGAAGCCTTAACAGACGAAGAAAAAGCTAATGTTAAAAAAAGTATTAAACTTTCCATATACGACGACTTTGAAGTAGAATTATCTGATATTTTTGATCGTGTTAAATAATAGCTGTATCTCTCATAACATCATTACGTAACAATTTTTGAATTATAATTTGATATAAAATTAAGACTGTGGTATAATATACAATGTATATTGATAATTATAACATAATTAACATAAGGAGGGTTGTAAATGCCGTTTGATATGATGACATTTCCAACTCATCTGCACGGAATTATTTCAACAATATCGCCGTTAGACGTTTTTGACATATTAATTGTTGCAGCAATACTTTATAAAGTATATGAGATGCTGCAGGAAACCAGAGCCATTACACTGGTTAAAGGTCTAATAGTTTTACTGACGGTAGCAGTTATTTGCAATTGGCTTAATTTACATGTAATATCTTGGCTTTTACAAAAAGCGATTTCACTTTTATTCGTCGCTTTACCGATTGTATTTCAACCGGAATTGCGACGCGCTCTTGAACATTTAGGTCAAGGCAAAATTTTGGGTAAATCGGTATTTTTAGATGATAAAGAGGCACAAAATGTTGTAGATGAACTTGTGAAAGCCTCTAAAACACTTTCAGCCACTAAAACAGGTGCACTTATAGTAATTGAGCGTGAAATGAAACTAAACGATATAAGTTCTACGGGT
>JAFUTM010000396.1 GCA_017484235.1 Selenomonadaceae bacterium | reverse complement strand
GGTTGAAAATAAAAATCAGCAATTTATCTTCTTCAATTCCAAATTAACAAAAGACAGCCAAATTGTAAATTTAATACGATCTGCCTGGAACACTGAAGCCGAAGAGAAGCCTGGCTTTGAATTTGAAGTTCGCCATTGCTGTCACAGATAATATTTTCTATTTCCGACGGTAAAACTGGAAAAGCATATCGTCAAACCAAGAAGGAATTGCGCGATATGGAACGCACAAAATTGATGATAACTTATATTGAAAGCAACTTTGCAAATGATATAAACTTAAATCAAGTTGCTAAAACTGCGGCATTAAGTGAGAGTGAGTGCCAGCATTGTTTCAAAAGATCAACTGGATTGTCGCCAATTCAATTCTTAAAAGAATATCGTCTGCTTCGTTCTGCCGAATTGATACGATCCACTAATATGAACATTTCAGAAATAGCAGCTCAGTGCGGCTTCTTAGATATGAGTTATTTTGCAAAATCATTTCGTCAATTGTTTAACGTCTCGCCAACGACATATCGACAAAATGAGTTTTAATTATTATTAATGGTGAAAATATGAATCATAAAATAAAACATTGGATATCTATATTAATATTTGGTGCAGCCGTTTTATTTAATTCATCAACAATTGCGGAGGTTATACAGAGCAACGACGGTGAGTATGTAACTAATCTGACGCCGATGCCCAATCCGAACTCTGGATTGAGACCGGAATATACTATGAATCCTCTGCAGAATTTTAAGCCTGTTGCACCGAACGACACATTGCCTAATTTAACGGCGACCTCTGCAATTGTAATAGAAGCCAAAACTGGACGCATATTATATCAGCGTGAAGCCGATAAAAAAATGTTTCCGGCAAGCACAACAAAAATGATGACGCTGATTATGGCTTTGGAATATGGAAAGTTAGATGAAATTGTGACTGTCAGCAATAATGCTGCTAATACAGAAGGCTCAAGCTTGTACCTTGAAGCTGGAGAGAAGATGCCGCTCGGTGAACTTCTTTACGGCATGATGATGTTATCCGGCAATGATTCTGCCGTTGCAATCGGCGAGCACGTTGACGGCAATGCCAATGCATTTGCCACGCATATGACTAATCGTGCTAAAGAACTTGGAGCTAAAAATACTAATTTTGTAAATCCAAATGGGCTGCCGGACGACAATCATTATACTACGGCTCACGATTTAGCCATTCTCGCCGCGCACGGTTACACGTTGGACAAATTTGAAGATATTGTCGGTTCTAAAGAAAAAACTTTTCAGTGGGTTCACGATCCTAGTCATTTGCTTAGAAATGAAAATCAGATGTTGTGGCTGTATGAAGGCGGCAATGGCGTTAAGACTGGATACACAAAGGCGGCCGGCCGCTGTTTAGTGTCGTCTTCAAAGCGCAATGGAGTTCATCTTATAGCCGTCGTCCTCGACAGTATTTATCTGTGGAATGATTCGGTTATGCTGCTGGATTATGGATTTTCACAGATCGAAAGTAATACTATTGTAAAAGCCGATGAAATTATTAAAAATGTGCCGGTCAACTCCGGCAATAAAAAGGATATTCCGGTTAAAACGAGTGGTGAGATTATCTTGCCCAAATTTAAAGCTACGGATGCCGGTACATATACAATAAATTATGAGCTGCCGAATACTTTGGAAGCTCCGATTAAGAAAGGCGATACTGTTGGCAAAGTCCACGTTTTATATAATGATCGTGAGGTTGCTGTGTCCGACATTGTTGCGGCTGAAGAAGCGGCGGCTGTAGAAAAGAAATCATTTTTTAGTATAATTTTAGATAATGTGAATAAGATTACTAATTGGTGTAAAACTTTTTTAAGTGAAAGACACCTATTACCATAATTTTGTACTGATTGGAGAATTTTTTATATTAATATGAGTTTGGAACGATTGCAAAAAATTCTAAGTCGTGCCGGAGTTGCCTCACGACGTGCGGCAGAGAAAATGATTTTAGATGGCCGAGTAAGTGTTGACGGTCAGGTGATAATTGAGCTTGGCCAAAAATTTGATACGGCGACGAGTGAAATTCGCCTTGACGGCGAAATCATAAGTTTTAACGAATCTAAAATTTATATTCTGCTGAATAAACCGGTTAATGTATTATCCTCAGCAAAAGATGATCGCGGGCGTACGACGGTCATTGATTTAATTAAAGATGTGAACGAGCGCATTTATCCTGTTGGCCGGCTGGATTTTAATACGGAAGGTCTCCTGTTATTAACCAATGACGGTGAGTTGATGAATGGATTGCTTCACCCAAAATTTCAGATTGACAAAACATATCGCGTAAAAGTTAGCGGTAGCATAACTGATGATAAGATTGAGAAACTTCAAAATGGAATTGAATTGGAGGACGGCATTACTGCTCCGGCAAAGGTTCACCTATTTGGCAAGTCGAGTACGGAAGCTAAACTTGACATAACAATTCACGAAGGGCGAAACAGGCAAATACGTCGAATGATTGCGGGCGTCGGCTGTGAAGTGAAGAAACTGAAGCGCATTAGATTTGCGGGCTTGACGCTCGGCAATTTGCAGGCTGGTCAATATCGCAGGCTGACTGAAACAGAAGTTGCTAAATTATATAAATTAATTTCTAACAATTAAACGAAAGTGATAAATATGAGACGAGTTATAATAATCGGCGGCGGCGCGGCCGGAATGATGGCGGCGATTAAAGCTGCTGAAAATAATTCAAGTGTACTTCTTTTAGAAAAGACCAATCATCTTGGCAAAAAGTTAAGCATAACCGGCAAAGGTCGCTGCAACATTACTAATGCGGCTGATATACCTGAAATAATTAAAAATATTCCTGGCAATGGAAAATTTCTCAACAGTGTGCTTCGTGCATTCGATTCGTCGGACGTGATAATTTTTTTTGAGTCGATTGGTGTTAAAACAAAAATTGAACGCGGCCGCCGCGTCTTTCCATTAAGTGACAATGCTCACGAAGTGGTCAACGCTTTAATCAATAAAATGACTGAACTGGGCGTTGAGATTCGCACCAATACAAGAGTCACTGATATTTTAGTTAAAGCCGGCAGAGTTATCGGCGTTGAGGTTGGCAATAAAGCTGGTAATAAATTTGAAAATGCCGACGCAGTAATATTGACCACTGGCGGTGCCTCTTATCCTGCGACTGGCTCAACCGGTGACGGATTTAAAATTGCCCAAAAACTTGGTCACACGGTTACAGAGATTTTACCGGCACTTGTACCGCTTGAAACGGAAGAAAACTTTGTTAAAGATTTACAAGGCTTGTCTCTTCGCAACGTCAAGGTCACACTTTTATCTGACGACAAAAGGATTGCCGATGAATTTGGAGAAATGTTGTTTACTCACTTTGGAGTATCTGGACCTGTTATATTAACGCTGAGCCGAAAAGCCGCATTTTTGCTAAATGAAGGCAAAACCGTTGAACTTTCGATAAATTTAAAGCCGGCACTCACACCGGAACAACTAGAAGCACGTGTTCTGCGTGACTTTGAAAAATTTAAACGCAAGTAAATTAAAAATGCACTCATTGATTTATTGCCTTCCAGTTTAATTCCTGGTGTTATAGATTTATCTTATATCAATGAAGATAAACATATTGACTCCGTGACACAAGTTGAACGGCGGCGGTTGGTTAGTGTTTTGCGTGATTTACGATTGACAATAATTAAGACGAGACCGATTGAGGAAGCTATTGTCACGGCAGGTGGCGTGTCAGTTAAGGAAATCAATCC
>JAFUTM010000395.1 GCA_017484235.1 Selenomonadaceae bacterium | reverse complement strand
GTGCTGAACATATAATCGACAAGAATATTGCGGCTAACGCTGCCCTCATTGGCGTATAGCCGGATACGAGCAAGAACACGATAACTACTAATGGAATTGCAAGATGCCCGCGTTCCTTGAGGATTATTGAAATTTTAGGCAGTTCATTTCGCGGCACACCTTTTAGATTATTTCGTTTAGCTTCAAAATGGACGCCTAGCCATACTCCGGCAAAATACAATAATGCTGGAATGGCCGCTGCCTTGACAATTTCTATATAAGGTACGCCGACAAATTCTGCCATTAAAAATGCAGCGGCGCCCATTACTGGCGGCATAAGCTGACCACCGGTTGACGAGGCCGCCTCAACCGCGCCGGCAAAATCTTTATCATAGCCTAACTTTTTCATCATTGGAATAGTGAGGCTGCCGGTGCCGACAACGTTTGCAACTGAGCTGCCACTCACGGTGCCCATAAGTCCGCTGGACAGTACTGCCACTTTTGCCGGTCCGCCGCTTGCCCAGCCTGCAATAGAATTTGCAAGGTCAATAAAAAATTTGCCGAGACCAGTTGACTCTAAATACGCGCCAAACAATATAAACAAAAATATAAATGTTGACGACACACCGAGTGGTATTCCGAATATACCTTCGGTTGTGTAATAAATATGACTTATCAACTGCTCAACTGTCAGACCGCGATGAGCAAGTATTCCTGGCAAATTTGGACCGGCGAAGGCATAAACCAAAAATAGCAAAATGACCGTTACCATTGGTATTCCTACTACTCGTCGGGTGGCTTCAATGATTAAGATTGTGCCTATAAGACCGACCAATAAATCCGTACTTGTGACTGTGCCAGCCCTTAAAACAAGCTGTTTATAATTTACCACGATATATAATGGAGCCGCCGCGCTCAATACAGCAAGCACTACGTCCAAGAGGTGGACTTTATTGCGCGACCAGGATTTTTTACTTGGATAAAGCAAATAAGCCAAACAAAGCCCAAAACTCAGATGAACGGCACGCTGTAACTGAGCATCTAACACACCGAACATAGCGGTATAAAGCTGAAATATGGAAAACGTTATTGCCAATGCCGTGACAATTTTAGCCGCTATTCCGGTATATTCCATTTTATCAGACTCGGCGTCGTACTTTTTTAAAATTTCATTATTTAGATTACTGTCAGTTTTACTTGACATCAAATTCCACCTTTCACAAGAAACGTAGACTTTTGTGGCAATTTATTAACTGTAGAGTTTAAACATCACTTTATAAAGCGGAACAACGAATAAATCAAATTTTGTACCTAACTTATAAAGTTCATACAATTTATATTCGTGCCCATTGAAATATAATGTAAGCTGTGAATCAACACCGGTGCGGAAGGATAATTCTTTAAAGCTGCGATTCATATCTTCAAAAATAAAATAGTCTCCTTCTCGATAAAAATTGCCTTCCTCTTCCAAGAACGGAAGCCCGACACCAAAGGATTGATATTTAGTTTTATCAAGTCTAATGGTGCCGTCCACAATTACAGTAAAATATTCTTCAACCGGCGTCTTTTGAACTGAATGTATAAATCGCGTATAAAAATGCAATTCTCCATTGGCACGCTCCATTACCAGCGGTCGATTATCAACCCAAACGAAGAAGTATGGCTGTTGAATGAAATATAATACAACCATTATTATACAAACAAAGATTATTTTAAATTTCATAAAATTATTCCACGACACCATTTACAACGTCGGCGTTCCTTTTCTCAAAGAAACTTATAAAATCATCAACCGGCATTGGTTTTGCGTTTAAAAAACCTTGCCCGTAACGGCAGCCCAGACTAAGCAATAAATTTTCTTCTTCTACAGTTTCGATACCTTCACAAATTACACTCATTCCCAAAGAGTGGCCGAGTTCGATAACTTTGCCAAGAATCTTTTTCATTTTTTGCGAAGTGTCCGCGCCAGTCAAAACAGACCTGTCAATTTTCATTATGTCCATTGGCAGACTGCTCAACAAGCTGAACGAAGAATAACCTGCGCCAAAATCATCAACGGAAATCATAAAGCCCAGTTCTTTGAGACCATTGATAATTCTTTCGGCGTTTTGCCGACTTGCTTTTTTATCAAAGTCGCCAAACATAGTTTCTGTTATTTCCAACTCAATTAAATTCGGTGGCAATTTATACTTTTCGACAATTGCACGCATTTTATCCAAATATCCGTCCTCTGTCATATGGAGACGTGACTGATTGACGGAAATGGGCACAACTTCTTTACCAGCGTCGAGACGTTCACGCTGCAGCTGGCAAGTCTTTTCCAAAATATAATAATCGACTTGAATGACAAAACCATTTTGTTCAAAGAGTGGAATGAATTTGCCAGGCGGCATAAAGCCAGTTACAGGACTAATCCAACGTACTAATGCTTCAGCACCAATAATTCTTCGTGTTTTAATATCATACTTGGCTTGATACCAGGCTTTAAACTCTTCGTTCTTCAGCGCATCTATCATTCGATTTTCAATGTCGTGTTCAGTCGTCAAAACTTCTTCCATTTTTTCATCAAAGATTTTTACTTCATTGCTGGAAATTTGCTGGCAGGCAGTGACCGCGCGGCCTATCGCCTGCTGAACATCGAGACTTTCATCATAATTACTGATACCGGCTTTCATATGGATAACAATCTTTGCATTTGCATCAGCCGTGTCCATATAACTGTATTTTTCAATAATGTTTGCAGCCCAATCAGAAAGTTTTTCTTCACTTTCAAACTTGCAGAAACAAATTAAATGACCGACATCAATTCCAGCCGCCGTAAAAATTACTGGCTCAGAATTTTTCAATCCGTCTGCCAATGCACGAAATTGATTTTTAATAATTTTATGTCCCATATTTTCCGTCATAACTGCATTGCTCATCATAGAGAAGACGACAAAAAAAGTTTTAACATCAATATTTTCTTCTTTCAAGTTTTTAAAAGCTGGTGGTACTTCCATTTCCAGCCAGGCAACATTTGGCAAATTATACCTGGAATCCGTATAAGCTATGCGCTGAACCATTTCAAAATTTTTCTTGTTCATCTTGCGTTTATAAATGAATCCGCCGATTATTGCAGTCAAAATTATTACAAGCAGGACTACTGAAAAAAGATTATGATAGACAAATTTTTTTAAGTTGAGCGCACTGGTAGTTTGTTGATGTTTTGTCAACATGTCACGCACCCAGCTCACATCAATATGATTTATTTCTTTGTTGAGAATATGCCACAATCTTAAATCACCGTTTAAGCAAGTGCCAAGACCTATCGACTGACTGTAAGCAGAAACTGCGCCGACCTCTAAATCATAAGTCTCTGCAGAGTCAATAAAAGAGTAAACCGAATCACGATTAACATAAACCACATCAGCGCGGCCATCAGCAACCGCTTTTAAACATTCTTCAAACGTCGGCAAATAAACAATGTCCTCTTTCGGAAATTTCATTTCAATAAAGTTCATCGTATAAAACATATCTGGAATACAAGCAACTTTAGGATTGTTTGAAGACTCCAAAATATAATTTTCGCGAACTACTGGTACATAATCCATTTGAAAATATTGTTGTGTCGGATTTATATTATATTTTTCTGCCCAGCTGAAATCACAAATTGCGTCGGCAATAAAGTCAATTTCACCATTCAATATTAAATTACGTGCTTCTTCATAAGAATTTGTTTCAACAATTTCAATTTCTATATTTAAATCTTTAGAAATTCTTTCAATAATGTCAACCATGAGTCCAGTTAAATTTCCTTCGTTGTCATGGTAAACACGCGGTTTTTGATAAAACAAAACAGCCGTACGAAGTTTTTTCTTTTCAGCTAAAAATTTTTTCTCACTACGACTTAAAAGTAATGGAAAACCTTCCTTGAGATTATATTTCCTTTTCAACGTATCGCGAATATCGGATTGATCCAGCAAAAGTTGATCCATTGCCCACTTTAATCTATCTAACAGTTCCTTTCGATCTGCACGAACTGAGAGGCGATAATTTTGTCTGTCAAAAAGAGCATAGGT
>JAFUTM010000394.1 GCA_017484235.1 Selenomonadaceae bacterium | reverse complement strand
GATTGGAAGGCTTCGCCAGTTGCTGATACAGACTGAGTGCCTTCGTGTACGCTGGCGTTGCCTTTTTCAATTGCTTCAACAGCGGAAGTCGTTTCCTGCTGAATAGTATTAATGAGTTCAGAAATATTTTTCGCGGCTATATTGGATTGTTCAGCAAGTTTGCGAACTTCTTCTGCAACGACCGCAAAGCCACGACCTTGTGCGCCAGCACGCGCTGCCTCAATGGCCGCATTCAATGCAAGCAGATTCGTCTGGTCGGCGATTGCGGAAATAGTATCAACTATTTTGCCGATCTCATCTGAACGTTTACCTAAATTGCCGACTACTTCTGAAGATTTATTCACCTGTTCGGCAATATTTTTTATTTGTTCAATCGCATAGTTGACTTTTTCTTTGCCGTCGCGAGCTTTTATTTCACTATTTTTAGCAACCTCGTCCATTGTTTTGGCACTTTCGTGCAGCTCGTGCATCTTATCGCGCATATCTTTTATAATGGTTTCCAAATGATTTAGGGTTTCAGCTTGTTTAGATGTGCCTTCTGTCATTTCAACTGTGTTGGTTGCCACTTTTGCAATTGCCATTGAGGTTTGTTGAGCACTTGCCGTCAGCTCTTCAGAAGAGGCCGCAACTTGTTCAGAAGCATTTGATACATTGGTCAATAATTGTTTGAGTTTGTGTTTCATTTCATTAACGCCGTGTGACAAAGTGCCTATTTCATCTTGTGAAGTAATTGGCAGATCAGCAATTTTAAGGTCACCACCGGCAATCTCATCAACCGCTGCAGCCGTGTCAGATAATTTTTTCATTTCACGGCCAATTATTATCCAGGAACCAATTCCCAAAATGACAACTATTGCTAATACAGTTATTATAATTGAAAATATAAAATCATTTTGTACTTCATCAAGTTGACTTACTGGCAGACCAACGAAAACCATTCCTATAATCATACCACTCTTATCTTTAATTGGCACGTATGCACTGTGATAATCCGCGCCCAACACTTCGGCTCGACCAGTATATGACTTGCCGCCTTTTAAGACTTCATTTATAACTTTCTCTGAAGCTTTGGTTCCAACGGAACGCTGACCATCTGATTTTTTGACAGTTGTTGCGATTCGCGTATCATTTTGAAATATAGTTACGTGCCCTTCACACAATTGACCTAAAGAATCAACTATTTCATCATTATGATCTATTTTAGTATCACCCTTATAAAGCACTCCATTATCAAGTTTCCAATCACCAGGATAACGATATTCCATAATTTCAATAATTGATTTAACATTAGAGTAAGCCTTCATCTGAAGTGACATTCCAAATCCATTGTCTGCACTGCGATAACCGAGTATTCCCATACATATACACGCTAATATTATGCATACATTAAAAGATACCACTGCTTTTGTTTGCAAATTCATACTATCGCCTCTTCATTTGATACTAGTTCTATTATCATATATTTAAATATTAATGTCAAATGAATATTGACTTTTATAGTAGATTTTTTATATAATATTTTCATAAACTGTTTATATAATTATTATTGTGAAATCATTTTTAAATATATTTGCATCTCATTTGTTGGAGGCAGTGAAAATGAGAAGATATACAATTTTACTTTTGACGGAATTTATGCTTATACTGTCGGCAGCGGCCGGATCTGCATTTTTAGCAGGAGCCGACAAAAATAAAAAAGATGCACCCAAAATGCAGTTGACAGTATATACGACTCTACCGCCTGAACACGCAGCTATAATATCCGAAGCCTATGAAAAAACGAATAATGTAAGGTTAAATTTCGTGCCGCTTGACTCTAGGGAACTCCTGCAGCGAATGCGAGATGATGCCGTATCAGATCCAACGGTAATAACGACTTCTGACTTAATTCTTGCCAACAGTAATGTTTTACGCAGAGCAGCTGACTTTAATTTATTAAAGACTTATGTATCAGAAACTAATGATGCCGTTCGCAAAAATTTTAAAGATGAAAATGGTGCCTGGACAGGCGTCTGGTACGATCCAATAATTTTCTGTGCAAATCAGGATTATCTTCGTACTATAAAAGATATACCTCAATCGTGGACGGAACTTGCCAGATATAGAGATATTCGCATTGGAATAACTGATTTTTTAGCGGCAGATGCTTCAGCCAATTTGATGTTCCAAATGATAGGACAGTTTGGCGATGCTAAAACTTACAAAATTTTAAATGAGATTCACCCTAAAGTTGTGCAGTATGCAAAATATTTATCCAATCCGGTCAGACAGGCTGGAATGGGCGAAGTTGACATATCCATAGCCGTTGAGAGCGAGACTCTTCGTTATATGCAAAACGGCTATCCATTAAAAATTATTTATCCAACGGAAGGAACCGCTTATTTATTAACCGGTGTTGCAATATCGACAGTCGACACTTCAAAAATTAAATCTGCCGAACAATTTGCAGACTGGCTGCTCTCTGATGAGGCACAGTTAATACTGCAGGCTAACGGCTTTTATTTTGTGCCTACCAATCCTCAGACGCTGGCACATAAAAAATTTGCCGGCAAAAATTTGCAGCTATTTGACAATAGCCCAACTTTCACACCTGAACAACAATATGGATATTTAGATCGCTGGGTTAAACAAGTCCGTCTAGGTGGCGAAAAATAAAAATTTATATTAGAGGTTATACATATGTTTAATTATAAAACTTTTATCTTAAAAAATATTTTAGGATTAATCTTATGTTTAACGTTATTTTCCTCAACAAGTTTTGCAATGATCTTTTCTCAACCTGTTGAAATTGGTAGTATAGGCTGGCCTGTTAGATCCTCTTGGAATGGAATTTTTGTAAATGGTGCTTCATATAATGACGGTCATTTGGTAAACACTACTTCTCAAGGATATTCTTATTACGATAAAGGAATAGCACGTTTTGGCGATGGCGAAAATGCTTTATATTGTCGTTACAAATATGGAGTAGATGGTCTTGAATTTGGTGGTAAAGATCAATTTATTTGTACATTAAGTACAAGTACCTATAATATATCAAGAATCGACAGTAATGAAGGTATAACATTATATGTTTTAAAAGACGAATGGTATCAATCCAATTCGATTGTTATAATAGGACGCCTAAAAAATGGTAAATGGGTTAAATATGTAGATACGACAGATTATATTGAAAAATATTTTTCATCATTAAAAGATTATGCTGGGGCTTCCTATTATGCAAATACTCCTAAATATAACAAAGTTTCCTGTGAAAATGATACTGTTATTATTTACTATGAAAGTGGATTAGATGGTGATGGTGAATTTAGGTTTAAATGGGACGATAAAGCTCAGTGGTTTGGAATAGAAAAAGTTGTTTATTAAATATTTTGAATGGACGGTGTAAAAACAGATATGAAAGCAGGCTTCGTAAGCCTTGGTTGTGCTAAAAATTTAGTTGATACAGAGGTTATGCTCGGTATAATGCAGTCACACGGCATAAAATTGACTGCCGATCCTGCCGAGGCTGATATTTTAATTGTTAATACTTGCGCGTTTATTACTTCGGCAAAGGAAGAATCCATTACAACTATATTAAATCTTGCTGATTATAAAGATTCTGGACGCTGCAGATCACTTATCATTGCCGGTTGTTTAGGGCAGCGTTATCGTCAAGAACTTTTGGACGAGATGCCCGAAGCTGATGCGATAATTGGAACTGGTGCCTGGAATCGAATAATGGAAGCAATTGAACAGACGCTTAAAGGTCGTCGAGTTGTTATTATTGGTGACAAAGACATAATCTACGACAGAAAGACGCCGCAAGCCAGTGAAATGAAAAGTTATACAAATTGCGACAGCGGTCTCATCTATAATTCTAATACACCACGTATTCGTACAACGCCAAATTATACGGCTTATGTCAAAATCGCTGAAGGCTGCGACAATCGCTGTGCTTTCTGTGTAATTCCGCTGATTCGTGGAAGGCAGATCAGCCGCCCGATTGAAGACATTTGCGCTGAAGTTACAACGCTTGTCTCACAAGGTGTAAAAGAAATAAATTTGATTGCGCAAGATACGACTAATTATGGTCACGATATTTATAAAACTCCGTCGCTTGTAAATCTGATCAAAAACTTGGTCAAAATTGACTGCGACTTTTGGATTAGGATTTTGTATTGTTATCCGCGATATTTCAATGATGAGTTGATTGAGTTGATTGCCAATGAGCCTAAAATCTGTAAATATGTAGACCTTCCGCTCCAGCACGCGCATAACGACGTATTAAAACGAATGCATCGACCTGACACTCGTGAATCTATTGAAGCCCTTTTAAGTAAAATACGCGAACGAATACCAGGTGTTGCAATAAGGTCAACATTTATTGTTGGTTTTCCTGGTGAAACGGAAGAAGAGTTCCAGACGCTCAAAGAATTTTTGCAGCAACAGCGTTTGGACCACGTCGGTATATTTACATTTTCACGTGAAGAAGACACAGCGGCTTATGATTTACCAGACCAAATTGATGAAGATATTATGCAGGAACGTTATCACGAATTGATGAGTATCCAAAGTCTGATTTCTCAGCAGATTAATGAATCACTCGAAGGCAAAACATTTAATGTATTGGTAGAGAATCGTGACGAAGAAGTGCAAAATATTGTCGCTGGACGTTCGTATCGTGAGGCGCCGGAAATTGACGGACAAATTTATATTGAAGGCGATAGACAAAGTAAACCTGGTGATATCGTCAAAGTCAAAATTTTAACTGGATTTGTATATGATTTAGCAGCAATAAAAATATAAAATTCATTCCTAATTCCTAATTCATAATTCATAATTCCTAATTAAAATTGGAGGCGGAAAAATGATTATAAGTACGCAAAAGAGAAATACCGCAATGGAAGCTATGATTGGAAGGAACTTGAAAAACCGCAATTATACTATTGCTTGTGCTGAATCGTGTACAGGTGGGCTGTTGACGAGCAGACTAACCGATGTGTCCGGCAGTTCCACTTATGTAAAAGGTTCTGTCGTCTCTTATACCAACGAAGTTAAAATTAATTTACTAAAAGTTAAAGCTGAAACCATTGATAATTTTGATGTAGTTTCTAAAGAAGTTGCCATTGAGATGGCGGAAGGCATACGTAAATTAATTGGCAGTGATTTAGGCGTCGGAATTACCGGCATAGCCGGGCCAACAGGTTCAACTGAAAAGACGCCTGTTGGTCTAGTGTATATGGCAATTTCGGGCGAGCTTGGCAACCTTGTTGAAGAACATCATCTTCTGGGCAATCGTTTAGAAATTAAGTGGCAAGCGACAGAAGCAGCGCTGATGATGATTCGTAAATATCTTATAAATGAACCGTTTGATAGTTTATAATTTTATTTTAGTTTTTATATATTGTAATTAGCGATTTATATTATATGAGGAGAGTCTATTTTGATGAAACACGTATTGTCAGTCTATGTAGAAAATCAGCCTGGCGTATTGGTGCGCGTCGCAAGTATGTTCAGCCGACGCGAATTTAATATTGACAGTTTATCAGTTGGAGTCACTCAATCGCCGGAATTTTCACGTATCACAGTAGTAGTACACGGCGACTCTGGTTTAGTTGAGCAAATGATTAAACAGCTTGAAAAGATGCCCGTAGTTAAAGCAGTGCAACGTTTAGATTCAAGTATTGCGGTCACACGTGGAATGACCTTAATAAAAGTCTCGGCCGACGACAATAATCGGCTTGACGTATTAAAGATGGCAGAACTCTTTAGGGCACACGTTATAGATGTTCAGCCAACTACTTTGATATTTGAGATTACCGGCGATGATGAAAAAGTCACGGCCTTTACACGTCTGTTGGCTCCTTATGGCATTTTAGAAGTAATACGCACTGGTCTCATTGCACTTGAACGCGGCGAACACACCATTCACGAGCAGCTCGGCAAAGAACGCGAGTTTTACGGCAAAAATTTATTATAAATTATATATTGTAAGCAAAAAGCAGGCGACGAACCTGCTTTTTAAATTGTTTTTTTTTTAGAAGAATTTTTATATATTATAATTTGGTCTTATATATTTAATATAAGGCGCAATTCTTAATTGACAAATTCTAAATTTTAGTATAAACTTGAATAAATGGTTGGGGCAACGACCATTGGAGTAGGCATCGTAAGACCTTGTTTTCGAGGCTAATGCTGTTGATACCAGAATCCGCCGGCTTTAGCCGTGGGGAGTTTGTCAAATATTTAATAATATTATATTCAACGGAATTTCTGTCAGAAGAGGATATTCTATCACGACGACCTAACGAATTTCTATAAGCAGGTGCAGGTTCCAGCATTATCTCATAAAAAAACTCCAACATACATTAAAAAAATTAATACTTCTATTATATATATATATATAATGTCAAGCTTTTTGAAAAATTTTAATCGAAAAAAAACAGACAATTCACAATGAACTGCCTGTTTTTTATTTTGAAGATTTAATTTAAGTTAGGAAAATGATGTTGAACTATAAGTGTTAATGGAAATAGATTTACTTTTGCCGTTCTTGACGGTCAATGTGCCATCACCTATATTGAAAATCACATTGCGCCCACTGACCACTGAAGACATAGACGATGCAAATTCTTCTGGAATCATTATTTGGTCAAGGCTAAAATTATAATCATTAATAAGGTCATTGCCTTGTCCGTCATAGATAAATACGTCTTTGCCGCTGCCGCCGTAGAGTGTATCATCACCGGCACCACCGTACAGCGTATCATTACCGCTGCCGCCGGACAAAGAATCATCGCCGTTTCCGCCGGATAGATAATCAGCACCAACTCCACCAGATATAATGTCGTTGCCGTCACTGCCATATATAGTATCTTTGCCAGAGCCACCTTTAATGGTATCATCACCAGCGCCACAGGTAATTAAATTTGCCTTTGAGTTACCGGTAATAGTTATAGCGTCTGTCCGTTCGTGAGCATCAATGTCATAAATGCTGGTGATTGCCTTAACAGTTGCACTACTCAAATCAGTCACTGCCAACGTTGAAGCCGTCTTGCTTGCATATATTATCGTTGACTCATATCCGCCCACATCATTAATAGTAATTGGTGTATTCGCGCCGCCTTTAACGGTAATTTTACTGCTTGAGTTTTTGATTATAATGTCAGAACTTTTAACGGATGCACTACTGAGTTTGCCGCTGGTGAATTTGATAACATCGGAACCGGCAGTATAATCAGTAATAATGTCTGAACCGTCGTTGGAACCGTAAGCAAAAGTATCGTTGCCAGCTCCACCTGTGAGAGAGTCGTTGCCCTTGCCGCCGTATAAATAATCATCATCGTCTCCGCCTATCAAGGTATCATTACCAGCACCGCCGTCCAGCGTATTATTACCTGCGCTGCCAGCTAAATAATCGTTGCCGGCGTTCCCGACAATGGAATCATCGTCATTGCCACCAATAAGTGTATCTTTGCCAGAGCCGCCAATGAGAGTATCTCCGAGATCATTGCCAGTAATATTTACGGCCGCAGTACGTTTAGAAGCATCGATAATCTTTGTGTCAGATTCCGCATTAATTGTTGCACTTTGGGAATTTTTAACACTCATAAGCGTAGTAGATAAACCATTTCCGTAAACCTGATTAGTTGTTACACCGTCAGAATCAGTGATTGTCAAATTTTTATCTTTAGCATATTTAACGGTTAGTTTATCGCTATCATTAATTGTCAAAATGACATCACTGCCGTTTAGAGTAGAATTAGTGACTGAGCCATTATCTAGTTTTATATAATCGACGCCCTCAGTAAAATCAACAATGACATCATCGCTGCTGGTTATAATAAAATAATCTGCACCTGTACCGCCAACCAGCGTATTCGCACCTCTGCCACCGTCTAATGTGTCATTACCTGCGCCACCAGATAGATAGTCATTGCCAGCATTACCGATAAGTGAATCGTCACCGTTGTTTCCTTTAAGTGTATCGTTGCCGGAGCCGCCTATTAAAGTATCATTGCCGCTGGTTCCATTAATCTGCCAAGCGGAAGAGGCATTTTCCGCACTTATTGATTGAGCAATGTCTAAAATTGGAGTGTAGACTTTACTAGTTACAGAACCAACTTCTGTCTGATCTCGATCAATTTCGCCTGTTGTAAAAGTAGCTTCCGCCTTACCAGTCTTAGTTGACGAAACGATAAAACTGCCACTGCGATAAATATTGCTTAAATCAACAAGTGCCGTACCGCTGAAGGTAGATACGGTATCACCACCTGTAGCATCAGAAACCTGCTTAGCAAAATACCTAAGCAGCATATAACCGCCAGCGTAACTGTTATAATAGCCACTATCGTCGTAATCGTAATAGAGCGCAGCTTCGAGACTATCAGCATTTGCGGCCTGAGCAAGTTTGATAATTTCTTTACGTCTGCCATCGTCGGCACCGTGAGTCAGTTCGGCTAATCCTTCATCAACGCAGACCAAATTGTCGTTCCACATGGAATTTGTAACGTTAGCGGCAAAAACGGCGTGTGTAAGCTCATGAGCAAGCACGCGGTCGAAATAAGAACCGGAAGACTTTTTACCACTGTTGCTGCCGCCAGTTATATCAAGCGTACTCCAATTGTTAGTGTAAATGGTTATATTTTTATTGTTTGCTGATGCGAGAAGATTAGTGCTTTTAGTTGAAAAAGTGATAGTCATTGCGTGACTATTTGCGCCACTACTATTGAAACTGAGCCCAAGCGTTTCTTCAACCAAGTTAAAAGCTGATTCAAACCACCAGGTATACAAGCCTTTAATAATGTTTGCCTGTAAAGTAGTGAGAGAACTCTCTTCTGGCCAAGTTATGGTCACACCATTATATGTGCTAGAAGACACAGTTGGATAAACGGCAGCCGTAGTGCTTTCCGGTACAATATCTTCAGCGTTTTTTACAGAATTACCACCTGCATCGTAGCCGGTTATTGCTCCTGTATCGTCGTTGTTTAAAACTATTCCACAATAATTTTTTAAAAAACTATTAGTTGTGGAATCAAGCGTTGTAGTAGAAGATGAGCCTGTTCCACCATATTTTTTAATGTCACTGATAAAAGAATCAACGAGACCTTCCCAACTTGTAAATAAACCGTTGGAGGCATAATTTACAGCTTTATTGAGGGCGGTAATACCCGATGATGTTGTATTGTCAGCTAGTGATTTAACAAATTTCTTAATAGTTTCTTGTTGAGTACTCATATTTTTCACCACCAAAAATGCTTTTATACTTTTTATATCGAATTTTATTGCATCGAATTTAAATTTGATTTAATATTTTTAATTATATACTTAACTAATAGTTTTTACAATAGAAAATCGTGAGTTCGTTGCAATTTTGCTATATTACTGTCATTCACTTATTAAATAGTTTCTGATTTAATCTGATGTAATGTTGCAAAAGTCACTGCATTGTGATATTATAAATATATACCATTAGAGGAGAGCGTGATGATATGCAAAAATACATTGGAGCACAGGCCGTCATTGATAAGAAACGAAAGTATATAATGCCTTGTCTCGGACACTTTTATAAAAATCCACCGCAGTTTGTCAAAGGATACATGCAGCATCTGTATGATGTGGACGGAAAACAGTATCTTGACTGCTACGGCGGCGTGTCCGTAATTAATTGCGGGCATTGCAATCCAGAAATAATTAATAAAATGATTGAACAGATACAGACTCTTCAACACGTTTGTAATATATATCTTACGGAAAACTTTGTAAATTTGGCTGAAAAACTCGCCGAAGTAACTCCTGGCGATTTACAAAAATCTTTTTTCTGCTCAACTGGTACGGAAGCAAATGAAGGTGCCCTTCTACTCGCGTCGATTTATACTGGCAGCAGTGAGTACATTGCATTAAAAAGTGGACTGCACGGACGCACCAAATTGACTATGAGCTTAACCGGTATTGGAATGTGGCGAACTGATCCGAATCCGGTTGGCGGTATAAATTTTGCCCCTAATCCATATTGCTATCGTTGTCCGCTCAATAAAAAATATCCAGAATGTGATCTGGAATGTGCAAATCAAGTTGAAGAAATCATTAAAACCGCAACTTCCGGTAAAGTAGCGGCTTTAATTGCCGAATCGATACAAGGCAACGCCGGAATTGTCGTTCCACCTCAAGGATATTTTAAACGTGTCAAGGAAATTTTGAATAAATACGGAGCACTTTTAATTATTGATGAAGTTCAAACTGGTTTTGCTCGTTCAGGCAAGATGTTTGCTATTGAAAACTTTGACGTTGAGCCGGATATCATGAGTGTTGCAAAAGCTCTTGGCAATGGTCAGCCGATAAGTGCGTTTATTTCAACTGCAAAAATTGCTGATAAATACACCAGGCCAGGCGCATCAACTCTTGGCGGCAATCCAGTCTCATCTGTGGCAGGTTTAGCTGTGCTTGAATACATTGAAAAACATAAACTTTGTGATAATGCAAAAGACAGAGGTGAACAGCTCCGCAATGGATTAGTTGAGTTATCAAAGAAGTATCCTATTATTGGTGATGTGCGCGGTCTTGGCTTAATGACAGGTGCGGAGTTTATTCATTCTGATAAATCGCCGGCTTTTGAGGAACTTGATACTGTGCTTGAAGAAATGAAAGATCGTGGTTTTATTATTGGTAAAAATGGTGTCGGCCGCAATGTAATGGCATTTCAGCCGCCGCTTGTCATAACAGAAGCGGATATTAACGATGTTCTCAATGCGCTTGATTTAGTGTTGAATAAATTATAAGGTAGGTTTTGGTATGATGAGTAGAAACATTTGTTTAATCATCTTGTTCAACCATAAATACGTTCAAAACGTCAAAATTTTGGATAAGATATATTCTAATCGATTTAGTTCAATTTATTACGTTATGCCTTTTTACAACGGCGAATTGAATGGCGTTGATGGTGTTGACGAGAGCCATATTATAACAGTTTATGAAAGTTCATATTGTT
>JAFUTM010000393.1 GCA_017484235.1 Selenomonadaceae bacterium | reverse complement strand
CCGCCACGACGGAATCACAGACTACATCTTGCAGCGCGCTCATCACCTCTACAACGACCTCAAAATCACCAAAGAGGACATCTTCTACTATGTTTATGGATTTTTGCATTTGCCGACCTATCGCGAGCAATTTGCCAACGAGTTGAAGAAGTCACTGCCAAGATTGATTTTAGTCCCTGAGACTGAAAAATTCTGGCAATTATCGAAAGCCGGACGCGCCCTTGCAGAAATCCACTTGAATTATGAAAATCAGCCTGCACCGAGTGGAATTGATATACAAATTGGAATTGAAGACTATCGTATTTACAAAAAAATAATTCTACCGAAGAACAAAGGTGAGCTGATTTATAATCCATTCATCAAAATAAAAAATATTCCGCCGCGAGCATTTGAGTATGTCGTCAATGGCAGAAGTCCGGTTGAGTGGATTGTTGACAGGTATCAAGTGAAGATAGATAAGGCAAGCGGAATCAAAAATGATCCAAACGACTGGTGTGAGGATCACGGCGACCCGAAATATATCCTCAATCTGATTCTGAGCTGTCTCACCGTCAGTTTAAAAACCTTAAACATTATTGATAGCCTGCCCGAAGTTAATTTTAATTGATGAATATTTATTTATTCGTTTCGACGGCTTTTTTGTTACATTTGACAAATAACATTTAAAATATCTTAAAAATTATTATTTGGATTAAAGATTTTTATAATCAGTTCCTCTATTTTTGTAAATTAAATGACAAATTTCCCATGGCATTTTTTTGATAGAAATGCTCGTTAATTTTCTATTGTTATTTAGAGAATCATTTTCAACATCAATAATATTTCCGTATTCATCTAAAAGCTCTGCTAGAATTATTACTCCTTCTTCATCAGATAATGAATATCTAAAATTTAATGCTTCTTCAATTTCATTTTCAAATTCAACACTTACAGGATAAAATATAAGTTTTTTGTGGATTGTTTCTAATTCATTTTTGGCTAATTCAAACATAGGAAAAAGATCAATATTTTCATTTTGATTTTCTATTGCAATTTTTGTTTTAACTGGTATTTTTGTTTCTTTGAGTAAAGTATCTCTATGGGCATATGGTCTTTTACAATCAATCATTGAATCTACAAAATGAACTGCGTCATAAACATGCTGATAATTTCTTAACCAATATGTAATTTTATATTCATCATATTTATCATATGAATTAGAAGTAAGCATTTTGCATTTTTTAAAATAACTTGAAGATTCTCCGTATTTTCTCTTTATATATGTTTCCCAATGATCAATACATTCTCTAAAAGAATATAGAAAATTAGCTGAACAATATTTAACATCTTCTTCATAATTTGATAAAATATCATCATTCAATATAGCAGAAACTAAATCTTGGTAGCTTTTGTCAACACGTATAAACCTATTAAAATTTTCTTCATATTCTCTCAATTTATTTGAAAGTTCATTATACCAAATAATTTCATCTTCTGTTGCATTTCTTAATCTTATAAAATCATATTCAACTTTATTTGAATCAGAATTTTTAATTAATACAAAATCTGACAAAATACTCACCTCAACATTTTTATGTCAATTTTACAATGAAAAACTCATTAATTCAAGATTTATGACATTAATAATAAAAAAACTTCCGCCGCGAAGTTTTGAATACGTCGTCAACGGAAGAAGTCCGCTTGAATGATAATTGACCGCTATCAAGTGAAAGTCGACAAAGCGAGTGGCATTGAAAATAATCCTAACTTGTGGTGTGATGAGCACAATGATCCGAAATATATCTTTAATCTGATTCTTAGCTGCCTCACCGTCAGTTTGAAGACGTTGGATATTGTGGACAGTTTGCCGAATGTTGAATTTGGTGATTGACAAATTATTTTGAATTGGTATAATAGAAATAACGAAAGCGTCCTGCGGTAACAGAACGCTTCGGGCACTGTCGACAAGCGGTCGACCTCATAAAGTGGATTTGGCTGTGTCAATCAGGACACTAAGAAGTTTTTAGCCGTCTAGGTTTGCGAGACTTAGGCGACTAAACAAAAAACACTCTGCGGAGAACAGAGTGCCTGGCACGCTGGCATCGACCAGCCCCATTTTGTATAGGTTACGTGATATAATCAGTAGTCACCTAAGAGTCGAGGCTTAGGCGGCTATTTTACTTTTAAGAACAAGCACCGTTATGATAGTCACTATGACTACAATAATTTTTGCCTTGTTCATATAATCACCCCATTTCTGGGGCTGAGATTGACCGCCTGCCATTGTCGGTGCCGAAGTAAATTCATTATACCATTCTGAAAATAATCTGTCAATGTAAAAATATTGTCGCTTCGGCGGCTTTTTTTTGTTGACAATTTTTATCAAAAGTGATTAAATTTATTCAAATATCAAAAAGAGGATCGAGAATATGATTAAAGAAACAATAACATATGGTCGTCAAAATATATTGACTGTATATCATCGTGGATTTGATGAAGAAACTAAGAAGCGTAGATTAAAAATCAATGAAAAAATTGGTCGTTACAGAATTATATTTGAAGAAACTTATATTCCAGATGAAAATTTTAAAATTCCTGATGATTATGTTTGGAAAAATGAATTTTTATTGAAGCCTGATGATACAATAAATCCATATCACGGCGGAACTTGTTGTGCCAAAATGTTAGAATATTTTTATGCTCAAAAGCCAAAATATATGTTTCGATATAACAACAAAGATAATCAATACGATTTTGCAATTGAATTAAATGATATTTTAAAGATCAATGAATTTACAAAAAAATATACTGGTATGGATTTAAAAAAATATCCTTTAGGTTATGGTAACATCTTTATTTTCGAGCCTCATTTAATTGATATTAAACGTACTAAAGATAAACAAATATATATTAAAAATCTTCGATCTTCAATGCTAGTAACAATTCATTTCAAAGAATATGAAAATATAATATGTACAAATATTGCTATGAAACCATCTATTGATGGAGAATTATATGTTACACCAAATAAAAAAAATTGGAATGCTTACGATATATTTATTTATGAAAATGATGAACTTTTCTATGAACAAAAAAATATCTATTATATAGAAGAAATTCAATTTAGTATGAACATAATGAAAAAGAGCAATCCAATTTATCTTTCTGAATTAAAAAATACTTTTTCTATAGATTATTTATTATCTAAAGAAAAATTTTCAGTTGGAAATAAAAATATAAATGATTTTAAATCTTTGTGGAAAAGTATAAATTTGAATTTATACAATAAATTGTCGTCACATGTAAAAAAATCTTCGATACTATTTATTAAACCTAATGAAATTAATAAAGTTATTGCAAAAGTAAAAGATACACTAATTTCGGCTAACTATGAGGTTTGGATATTCGATTCATATTTTACAGATAAAAGAAATATTCTCATTACTATTGATTGGTTGAGAATTATAATTGAGTGCCTTGTATATGCAAAAATATGCCACATAGTGTTTTACTTCAACGATGAAAATCGTAGTTATAGTGCTGTCAAACTTAAAGAATATTTAATAAAATATAATCCAAACAATATATTAGGACAATTAAGAAATAGAAATGCTGTATTAATATTTCATCAAACTAAAAACTCAAAAATACATGATAGATTTATTATAAAATGTAATAAAGAAAATAAATGTTTAGGTATTGGTATAGGAACATCATTTAATTCAGCTCATAAAAACTTCTTTTGTATTTATGATTTAGACAATAGAGCTAAAAATATTTGTTATGAACTTCAAAAATGGTTAAATGAGGGTAATTTACAAGATAAAACAATATTAGGAGAGATTAGTTAATGTTGAATAAATCAATAATTTCAAAAATGATGTCTATTATTGATGATAAATTAAATAATAGATGCGATTTATATCAAATAAAAAAAAGAACGATCTCAATTTTTAGAAATAAAAAAATTTCCACTATTCTTAGTGAATTAAACGATTATAAAAATATTTTATCAGATGAATCGAAAAAAGATTTTCCAAAAGATGTTCTTATTATTGTTTGGGCCTTAATTAGAAGGAATTTAGATTGTATAGAAGAATTGACAAATGAGTTAATAAAATCAAATTTAATAAAAGCTTTATATGAAGGATTAAATATCATTTTTCAAGGCAAATCCGAACATATAAAAATACAAATTAAATGGACAGATGATCATTATGCAAATAGATACGAATTTTTAAATACCTTTCCTGAATTTTACTATTTTGAATTTATAGAATTATTGCTTTGTGGTAAGATAACATATTATTATGATAAAGAAAAGTTTGAAACATTCATAATCAATGATCCAACAAAATTATTTCTTCTAAATATATATTCAGGTCATCTTGGAATTAAACTGTCTGATAATCTTATTAAAAAACTTCTTGACGATGAAGATAAATTAAAAAATAATATGGGATTTGGTTTATTGATGCGTCCAATTAATAGGATCATTCAAAAATATGAATCTTCACAGCGTTGTGTTTTAATTGGAGAAAAATATAGTGAGCGACAAATGAATAAAGATATGGCTGAACCTCTACAAAAACTTGGAAATATGTTGAATTTCTGTAGGGACAAAGTATTAGTTGACATTATTATGAATTATATTCTTCAATTTGACATGTTTCCTAAAGCTTTTGCTCAATGGCTATCTGAAGCTAAATATAAACCATATATTTTAAAAGAGTTACAATCATCAAAGATTCGCTCTCCAAAAGAATTAAATAGAGCAGTATTTTTTATTAGTAAGTTACATGTTGATAGAGTTTTAAGAAGAGATTATTATAACACCATATTAATGAAAATAGAAAATATGATTCAAGAAAGACAATTTTACATAATTGGTAATGATGAATTTCAACTATCAAAATTATGTAAAAAATTACCTCGATTTATAAAAAATAAACTCATCACTTTTATAGGACTCGAAAAACAAAAATTACTTACTACAAATTTAGATAAAATGACGAGATATGAAATATTTTTACAAGACATAAGACAAGAAGAAATGTTAAATATCATATTAAATATCATTTTAAATTCAATGCAAATGTACAATAAAAAATCTTCCTCCGCGAGCGAATAAATACATCGTGAACGGAAGAAGTCCTCTTGAGTGGATAATTGACCGCTATCAAGTGAAAATCGACAAAGCGAGTGGAATTGAAAATAATCCGAATTTGTGGTGCAGTGAGCATAACGACGAAAAATATATCTTGAATTTAATCTTGAGCACCCTCACCGTCAGCCTAAAAACTCTTGATATTGTTGATAGTTTGCCAGAAGTTAAATTTGGTGATTGACAAAAATAAAAAATTTGCTAAAATATAAAAGAGGCATCGTTGACAAACGGTCTAGTGCCCCTGTGGAATTTGGTTAATGATAATAATTAACCGTCTGGAAGGCTGGAAATCTTCAGACGGTTTTCGCTTTTAATGGCTCAGAAACAGAGCAACGATGACAATGACTGCGAGCAGCCAAGCCAGAAAATTGTTGTTGTCCATTGCCTCACCCCATTTCTGGGGCAGGATTAACCGTCTGCCGTTTAACGATGCCAAAGAAATTATATCAGTCTGAAAATAATCTGTCAATTAAGTTTTTGTAAGGAGCAATTTTCATGAAAGTTTGGTTTTTCAGTGAAAAATGGAAATCTTCACGTGGCTGGAAAAATGCTTATTATGCAGTTATTGAAAAAGGTTGTCATATGACTTCTGGAATGAATTTAGCGGAAGCAATTTATATGGCATATGATTTAATTGCCTGCTTGAAAGAAGATTTTGAGAATGAAAATATTAAGCCGGTAAAAATTTACGAAGAGCCGTTTGAATATTTGAATGACGGAATTTTTGAAACAGATTCGAGAAATTGTTATATTGGTTCACTTGATATTGATGTAGAGCTTTTTCCTTACAATGGCTGGCTTTGCGGTTGGCGGCGTAAAGGTGATAAGGCTCCAAACACAAAACAACATATGCGTGTTGAGATGTTGAGGAGAGCTTTTCAACTGTCTTAAAAAAATTTTAAACTTAATACTTGAAAAAATCATTGTTACAAATAAAAAATTTGCTAAAATGTAAGAGAGGTATCGTTGACAAACGGTTCAACCTCTGGAAATCGGTACATTTCGTCAGTAAGGACTTAACAAGTAGAGTCGTCTAATGTTTCAGGCTAGGCGGCTATTTTACTTTTAAGAACAAGCACCGTTATGATAGTCACAATGACTACGTTAATTTCTGCCTTGTTCATATAATCACCCTCTTGAGATTGTATTTGATTATGTAACATATGTTTGACAATCTTACAACTAAATTGCTGTCAATATCTTCAAGAAGGCTATTGACAAATTCTGAAACTGTATGTTTTAATATATGTGAAAGAATGATTTCACGTGACAATATAAATTTCGCTACATTATCATAAGAAGCATCGGCATAATCTAAATAATTGAATAATGTACATATAGATAAGCTGGTGTAAAGTCAGCTTAATTCATTTTTAGGAGTAAATTTTATGAAAAAAATAGCAATACTTGGTTCAACTGGTTCAATAGGGACGCAGGCATTAGATGTGGTACGAGCTCACCCGAATGAGCTGCAAGTGTCGGTAATCGCAGCAAACTCAAATGACGAACTCCTCGAAAAGCAGATTGACGAATTTAAGCCGGAGCTGGCAGTGCTATCTGATGAGTCGGCCTATCAGAGATTGAAATCACGATTAAAAAATCATACTGAAACTAAACTTGAGTGTGGCAGAACATCATTTATTGAAGCAGCGGCGTATGACGGAGTGGAAATAGTTGTAACATCAATGCTTGGCTTTGCCGGATTAGAGCCAACGCTTAAAGCAATTGATGCTGGCAAGGATATAGCACTTGCAAATAAGGAAACTCTTGTTGTTGCAGGCGAGATAGTAATGAAACGAGCAGCAGAGCGCGGTGTACAGATTCTGCCTGTCGACAGTGAGCACGGCGCATTTTTTCAATGTCTGCAGGGCGAAGATCGTAAATCAATCAAAAAATTATTGCTTACGGCATCTGGTGGACCATTCAGAGGCAAAACTCGTGATGATCTTAAAGATGTTACAATTGAACAAGTCCTTTCACACCCAACGTGGAACATGGGCAAAAAAATTACAGTTGATTCTGCAACGCTGGTCAACAAAGGACTTGAAGTCATAGAAGCTAAACATCTGTACAATGTGGAATACGAACAGATACAAGTTGTCGTTCACCCACAAAGTATAGTGCACTCAATGGTAGAGTTTTGTGACAATTCTATTATAGCGCAGCTTGCATCAACCGATATGCGGCTTCCAATTCAATACGCGCTCACATATCCAAAACGTATGGCGTCACCAACGGCAAGCTTAGATTTTTGGTCAATGCAAAACTTGACGTTCGAGAAACCGGACATTGATACCTTTAAAGGCCTCAAATTCGCATATCAGGCGGGCAAAACCGGCGGTACGAGTCCTTGTGTTTTCAATGCGGCAAATGAAGTGGCGGTTCACGCATTTTTAAGCGGTAAAATAAAATTTTTGGACATCTATAACGTTATAGAGGAAACTATGAGCCGACAGGCAGTTATTCATAATCCTAACCTTGAAACTTTAATCAATGAAGATTTACGTGCAAGATCAATTGCGGATTCATTGGTTAAAGTTTGATTTTTTATTTATCAGAAAGGTGATTTTTAAATGGAACAAGATTTTGCAGGCTTGATTGCGCCTAATTCCAAAATGGTGATAGAATTTATCAGTGACGAAATGCCCGTATCTGAAAATACTGAGACTAAAAAACGATTTTTGCGAATAAATCCGAATTGCAATTACATTATCAGCAATCATTTTAACGTAGACGCTAAACAGGCAGATACTATTCTATTTAATTCGTCGATATTTGCAACACTGACGATAAAAAAATTGATGACTTTTATCAAAAAATTTATGGATAAGATTAAAGATACGGCTACGGTAATGTTTGTACTTGAAAATCTAAGCTATGCTGACAATATTACTGCCCTTTTGAATGGACAGCCACCAACAGTCAAGGCGACGCTGACACTCAATGAATTACAATCCGCCTTAGAACAATCGGATATGTCGATAATAAGAACATTTTCAACAAGTAAGCAAGCAGTGGTAAGTCGTACAATTGTCGAGATGGCTAAAACGAAACTAAATGTCGACAAATACATTGTATGTGCAGTTAAAAAGTCGGCGTTGCAAACGATGAAAAGGACATTAATACAGTCATATCTTGGTGAGACACTGGTTTGCGCAACTATCAGAGTAAACGATCCGAATCATTTTATGGCATTAAGCTCAAATGTACACGTACAATCCACGCCTTCTGGAAAACCGTTGAACTTATTGCCGGACGATGGAAAATATAACAACAAAATTCTGATCAACCAGAGGGTATCGGTTAATGCGGTTGAAGCTGGTATTAATATGTTTAATAAAATCGTGGATTTTAAATATCTTTTGATTGAGGAGATGGACGACAATCCGATTATATGGCGCAAAAAGTATGAAGGCAGTCAGTTTATCAATTTTATTGCGTGTCACGGCTTGCAGACTTCAACTAAACCGCTGGCTGATTTTTTTTCTCAGTTTAATCCACACGTAAAAATTTTTGAAAATCAACTCAAAGAACTACCACCAGCGCGTAATTTTAAAGCCGAAACAGCTCAAGGCAAGCCAATTACTATATTCTTTGGTGCGCTGAATCGTGAGAAAGACTTTGCTGAAATTTTGCCGGCGATAAATAAAATTGCAGCTGAGTATGGAAACAATATTGCCTTTAACATTATTGCCAAAAGAGATTTGTTTAATTCTGTTGAGAGTCCTAATAAAACATTTGTTGGAGACGACAAAATTTATGACGGTCAATATGTGCCGTACAACGTTTATGAGCAGGTATTGAGGAATTCGCATATTGCACTCTTGCCGCTGCGTGACACTATTTTTAATCGTTCCAAGTCTGATTTAAAATTCATTGAATGTGCCGGCAACGGCGCGGTTGTCTTAGCGTCGCCGACGGTTTATGCCAACTCTGTTAAAGATGGTGAGACCGGATTTATTTATAAAGATGTCAATGAATTTTATAATAAACTAAAATTGTTGATTAATAATGCTAACAAGCGTTATCAGATTGCGGAAAATGCCTACAATTACGTAAAGCATAATCGTTTGCTGAGTCAGCACTATGAAGAACGCTGGAACTGGTATAATGAACTTTCAGCCAGACTGCCCGAATTAAACGCCGAAGTTTACAAGCGCATTGAATTGCTTAAAGAGAAGGGCGTGACTGCGTTTGGTGGTTTTAAAGAAGAAATGGAGGGTAACAATGAAAATCTCTAAAAAAATGGCTATTGCTGCGGCGTTGTTGTGTTCTGGTTCTATATTTACCGTTGGCACAACTTACACACGAGCGGCACAATCCGAAGTAGTTGACCAGAGTAATATGAATCAGCAGATTATTAAACAAGTTACTGGTATTGCCGATGTCTACGGTGATGGTGAAAAGATTGTAGCGGCGATTTTGGAATATCCAAATGTGATTAATCCGCGCACGGTTTCAACTGATGACTTTAAAGTTGAGGGCAAAATCATTGAGGCGATATATGTAAATGATGAACCTAAGCTGACGGACAGGAACAAATTCGGTAAGTATATTATTTTAAAATTTAAATACGAAAATACAGCTTATGAAGGCGACTTGTCGAATAGGCCTAACGCTAATAATGCGAATCGGCACGATGATAATAAACGTGATGATAATAAAAATAATGGTAGCAGAGGCACAGAGGCACCAATGCGCTCTGACAGGAAGCTGCCGGACTTGTCGTTTAGTGTTCAGCAGTGCGGTGAGATAGAAGCGTTGGACGGCACGGTTTATTCTGCGAATGATCAGTTAGTTGATTGTACATCTGTACACTCTCCAATAATTGATTCTTTTAAACAATTTGTTTATACGGACTCTGAAACCGGATTATCAATGCCATATAATTTATACCTACCGAAGGATTACAACGCGAATAAAAAGTATCCGTTATTATTGTTCATCGCAGATGCAAGCGCGAACATCAACGAAGTGACGACGCCTCTGTTTCAAGGCAATGGTGCAACGGTTTTTGCAACACCAGACGAGCAGACTAAGCACGAATGTATTGTTTTAGCTCCGCAGTATACGGCTGATTTAGTTGAATCCATTGGAATGATGACGACCGATGAGAATGTATGGACACCTGGTCTGACGCTGGTAACTAATCTGTTATTCGACGTTATTAATAATTACAGCGTCGATAAAAATCGCATTTATGGTACTGGTCAATCGCAAGGTGGTATGGCTAACATTGCAATCAGTGATAAATATCCTGTTCTGTTTGCCGCGCAGTACCTTGTTGCTTGTCAGTGGAATGTAGACGAGATGGAAGTGCTCAAAAATAAAAAGCTCTGGATTACTGTCTGTGAAGGTGACACGAAGGCGTTTCCTGGAATGAATGAGGCGGTTGCACGCTGGAAGTCACTTGGTGCAAAAATCTCACGCAATAAAAAATTTTGGAACAGCAAGGCATCAATTAATGAACTGAATAAAAATGTTAAATCCATTGCGCGGAAGAACGCCAATATAAATTACACCGTCTTCGCCGGCGGCAACCATATGTATACTTGGTCGTTTGCGTATAATATTGAAGCAATCCGTGACTGGCTCTTTGCTCAAAGTAAAGACGATTAATATAACCATAGTTCATAAATTTAAAGTTTGAGGCGGTGAAATTATGATAAAATTTGTTAAAATATCGAAAATGCTTATTATGAGTATGATGATTGCTGTGATGATTATGCCAGCAATGATTTGCTCGGCTGGTTCGGTTACACAACTTGACAAAATTGTAGGCAATTGGTATGATTCAAGCGGCAATATGTCTTTAGTGATTGGAAAAGATTATTCGATAAATGGCTGTAAAATTGTAAAATTAGAAATTACCGGCGGTGATTACGGAGGCTCAACTTATCAAGCAAAGATTTTGGAAAAGAATGGATACAGAGATATTAAAATTTTTATAACCTCTGGAAGAGATTATCACGAATTGATTGTGATTGACAATAACGCTTACCGTCGAACAAAAAATCCGCGTTATTATGAATCAATCGGCGGAATCTATCTTGGAATGAGTCAAAATCAAGTTCTGGCACTTTACGGTCAGCCTTCCGAAATAGACAATCGTTATGACTATCCGATATGGAAATATAATAAAGATGGATTCAATATATCATTTGCTGGTGATGTTGTTGACGGAATAACGATTTATCCAAATGGAAGCAGAAGATTTGATAAATCTGGACTTTCTGCTAATGATTCTAATGCGACTTATGAAAAGAAGTATAATTCTAAGGTAGAGGCAGCCGACTTATGCAATAGAATGATTATTGGATATGGAGAAGTTATATATTTTAATCGAGATAATTCAAAGACCTTAGGCAAATATGAAATATAATTATTATAAATTAATTGTTCGGTCAATTGTGAGAATTTAAAAATAAAAAAGGGCGAAACTTTATGTTGCTTTATCCGAGTGGCAATAGTTTCGTCCAATTATTTTAAATAATTTAGTGTATATACGAACAGGCACAAAATCTGCTTTTTATTTTTGTCATTTTAATATATTATTCAAAGTCTCAAGCAGTTTTTCAATGTCGATAGGCTTAGCAATATGCCCATTCATTCCTGCGTCAAGAGCAGCTTTCCTGTCCTCGTCAAAGGCGTTAGCGGTCATTGCAATGATTGGTATGTTTGCAAGTTCAGGATTATTCAAATCGCGAATAGATTTAGTCGCCTCATAGCCGTTCATAATCGGCATCTGTATATCCATAAGCACAACATCATAATAACCTGGCTCAGAATTTTTAATTTTAGTAACCGCTTCTTCACCGTTTGCCGCCTGATCCACTTCAAATTGATTCATCTGCAGCATCATAGTTGCAATTTCACGATTAACCTCAATATCGTCAACCAATAAAAGCCTCTTGCCCGCAAAACTTATAGCCGTCTCAGTCGGTTTTTCCACTTCATTAACTTTATTGTAATTTAGTGAATTAAATTTTAACACTTTTTCCAGTGAATTATAAAGTTCGGACATAAACAGCGGCTTATTACAGAATCCGTTTACACCGGCGGCAACCGCCTCATCACGAATAATCGGCCAATCATAAGCCGTCATCAACAGAATGGGAACACCGTTGCCAACTATATTACGAATTTGCCGCGCAACTTCAATGCCGTCAAGATCGCGAAGTTTCCAGTCAATGATAAACACATCAAAAGGAT
>JAFUTM010000392.1 GCA_017484235.1 Selenomonadaceae bacterium | reverse complement strand
TTTGAACAGATTGAGCCATTTGAGAACGTAGGTTGAAGTCATTGCGAATGTCATAGTATACAACACGATTAACACTTGCTTGAACTAAGTCGTGAGATTGAAATATATAGGCAGAAACGAAGTTACAAGCGGCAGTGTAGGAATTCATAGTATCAGACAAAAGTTGTTGTTGAGAAAGCGAGGGAGAAATTTTGATTTTAGCAGTAATAGTAAACACGAAATCACCACCTTTCACTAAAGACAGTATATTATATGTTTAGTGATAAGTCAAGTTGAAAGAGGTGATGGCGCATTCCTGAAAAGGATATCGACATATACGACTTTAACAGTAACATTGATTGGCAAGCAATTATGGAAACGACACAGAAGTTAATTGAAATTGACCCCAAGAATCCAAATGCCTTCCGCACACAGATTTATTATTATCGTGACCAAAGTGATTTTAAAACCGTCATTGATAAATGCAAGAAAGTATTGCAGTCGTCGGACAACTCAACTGACCTTTTGATTGAGGCGTGCTGCCAGCTTGGTGATATTTATTACAATGAGTTTGACGACAAAAATACGGCACGCAAATATATTGACTACGGTATACAGATAGTTAAGAAAACCTATACGCCGGCTGAGATTGAAAAATTTGTCAACGGCACAAATGTTTATTTATCAGATCAAAGACTGGTTGGCAGAACCAATTCTGTCAGAGAACTATATGTTTTAAAATCCGATATTGAAGACGTTAATCCGTCATTTGATGCATCTACTACAGTGGAGTTAATGTTGGTTGTTGAAGATAAAATTTACAATATAAAATATCGTACCAATTGGTAGCCTATTTATTAGGATAAAATCTCATTGTAACTGCACAAGAACCATCTTCATTAAATTTAGCTTTACCAACTTGTTTTGCATTTACAACTACTCCACTTAATCTAGTGACAATGGCGTCGTTAGATGATAACATCATATCGACAACTGTTGTCTCAGAAGGTAAATGCACATCTTGCATCGCTTCTAAAATTCGACGTAATGCATCCAAACGAGCAGCCTGACGAGCATATGTCTTATAAAAGCTGCTTCTTACATTGGCATTTTTAGGACCAAATCCATAACCTGTCACTTCAATATAGTTATTATCGTTATTGTCTGCAGCAAAGGCAGTCGCTGATAATATTGACAGACACATTATCAAAGTTGTAAACATTGCAGCAAGTTTTTTAATCATCATAATCACCTCACATCTAATTAATCACTGCCCAGACCGAAATCCTGGATTGCGCCGAGAGAGTTGCGCCAGTTCTTTTTGACTTTAACCCAGAGGTCGAGATAAACCTTCGTACCAAGCAGCATTTCAATCTCCGGTCGTGAGAGCTGCCCAATATTTTTTAACATTGAGCCTTTCTTGCCAATTAAGATGCCCTTCTGTGATTCGCGCTCAACATATATTGTTGCACGTATGTAATTGTCTCCGTTGTCGCGTTTCGTAATCTCGTCAATGTCAACGGCAATTGAGTGCGGCACCTCATCTTCAGTTGAGTGTAAAACCTTTTCGCGGACGAGTTCTGCAATAATCAATCGTTCCGGCTGATCCGTCACCATATCGGCTGGATAATACTGCGGACCGTTCGGCAATAACTTTTTAGCTTCGTCAAGCAGAACTTCAACGTTAGTGCCGTCCATCGCGCTGATTGGCACGATTGCCGCAAATTTATATTTGTCAGAGTAACTTGCAATTATCGGAAGTGACTGTTCGCGTTCAATTAAATCAAGTTTGTTTATAACTAAAATAACCGGCTTACTCGTCGATTTAAGACGCTCAATTATATAATTTTCACCGCCGCCAAACTTTTCTGTCGCGTCCACTACGAAGAAGATAACGTCGACTTCCTTTAACGTACCCTCAGCAGCTTTTAACATATATTCGCCCAACTTATACTTCGGCTTGTGTATGCCAGGCGTGTCGAGAAAGATTATCTGCACCTCTTCCGTAGTGTAGACACATTGTATGCGCGAACGAGTCGTCTGCGGCTTGTCAGACATAATGGCAATCTTTTGGCCGATAATATGATTGATAAGAGTGCTCTTACCGACGTTCGGACGACCGATCACTGTAACAAATCCAGATTTATAATCATTCAATTTATTTTTCCTCCAATACATTAATTAGTAAAAATTTCGTCGAAGAATGAGTAAATAACCATACAAGTAATTAATACAAGTAGAAACACATCACCCAAATGAATCACCTGCTAAATTAATAATAAAAATAATATTTATAATTATAGCATAAAGTTAATTGCTGTGCTATAATTATAAAAGTAAAAAGTTTATGCATTTATGATTTTATATATGAGGTGATTATAAATGGTAAAAGTCCGCATTCAAAATATGATGTTCTATGGCTTTCACGGCTATTATGAATATGAACGCGAACAAGGTCAAAAGTTCTTCTTCGACGTTGAACTGATGATGGAAGACGATAAGGCTACTGATACAGATAGCCTCAATGACGGAGTGGATACTGCACGCGTTTATGATGTCGTTAAAGAAGTCACTGAAAATAAACGTTTTCAGCTTCTTGCCGCGCTTGGCGGGCATATTGCCGACAGACTGCTTGATAAATTTCCACACGTCGATGAAGTTTCAGTTAAAGTGAGAAAACCTTCCGTGCCGATTGCCGGTCCAATTGATTACGTCGAAGTGGAAGTTATACGCAGACAGAAGAAAGAATAATATTTTGATTTATCCGCCGGCTTCGCAGACAAACATTATATCTGCGAAGTTTTTTATTTTGCAACTCAAATATAAAAATAATAGACAACAATCAATTTATGAGTTAAAATATATAGTATTAAAAGTAATCCTAATCATTTTGGAGGCAGATTTGTAATTGGCAAAACGAAATTGTTTTGAAATGCTCGGCGTGGAATTTGATCCGCCGGATAATATAAAAAAAATCAAGGCCGCGTTTGAAGATTGGAAAAAGCGGCTGACGACTGAACAGAATACGACAGTTGACTCAACGCGTCTCAATGAAATCAGAGAAGAACTCGCGATGAGCAATTATATCGCGACCATAATAGACAATCCAAAATTTCGGCAGATCGAAGCTGAAAAATTGAAACAGCAGCGCATTGAACAATTGCGTTTATATATTGATCTTTTAATTGGCGATGACGGCGGTACATTGCAGGTTAATCGCGCGCAGATGAAAAAGGTCAGCGAAAAGCTCCATTTGAGTCTCTCAACAGTTGAGTCGACTTATAGGCAAAAGGGCTTTGAAATCAAGAATCCGCGCAATAAAAGTTCCATAATTAAAACATTAAATGATTTTTTCCTGTCCGAAAATGTCATGGGTGAGCTGCGCAATAATTTTGCAGATTTTCAAACTGTTCCTGATGCGCGGAATTATGCGTGGTCGGCGAGTGTCAACAATTTGTACGATTTAGCCTACAATATTGAGCAGCGCAGTGAGCCAAGTGCTGACTCCTACCGTTACTTAGACGCAGAGGAGTTGTGTGATATATTCCAGCGTGAAGCTCAAAAAGTCGCCGCTCCGGTTCCGGCGTGGCACTCAATCAAGACAATTTTGCACATTGCACAGATGCAGGTTTTTAATTCCAACGAAAACAGATATAAATATGATCACTCTCTCACTTTGGAGCCGCTCACAAAATTTTTTGCCGACTTAAAAGCTGCACCGGATATCTTTAAACGTGATTCCTATTTTGCCGACAATTGTATTGAACGAATACAAAAAAGTCTGCCGAGCGTTGCAAATAAATATGAACTGGCTGTTGCTCTTTATAACAAGGCGACTGGTATGCTCAATGATCCATACGAGTCTGCTGATAATCCGAATGAGACGCTGTTTAATGTCGTCTGCGGCAACTGCCATACTTCAACGCAATTTCGTACACGTGAGGCCGTTTTGAAAGCCAAGTGCCCGATTTGCGGTGAGAGTTTTTATACCAACTGCCCGAAATGTAATAAAATGATTCCGTCTTCAGTTGATACTTGTTACAGTTGCGGATTTTCAATAATGGAAATGCGTAAATTTCCTGAATATATAAATGAGGCCAACGAAATACTGGCGATTGTTGAAAAGGCACAGACGGTTGATGTCAATGTGCAGCTTGTAATGTCGAAAGTTATGGAATTGGTTGCTAAAGCCAGAATGGTCAAGCCCGATGACTTAAAATTAAAAGCTCTCGAAGATCGCGTTGATAAAGTGACCATTGCTCAAAAACGCCAGGAACTTTTAAATTGGGCTAAATCAAAACTGCCGTCTCTAAGTATGGCACCTGATAAAGCGGTAAGTGACTGTGTAGAAATTTTAGCCACATTGCAAAAGTCCGGCATTAAAAATTATCGTCCGGCGATTGACCGACTGCGTTTGATTAAACCTAAAACTCCAATTTCAATCAACGCAACTATTAAAGAAATACCTTCACCAGCTAAGCCTGCGACTCATCTTACGCCGGCCGCATCAATAACCAGCAAAATTGCAGTTAATGCTAAGAGTGCAGCCTCTATTGACAACAATAAAAAGAATGTTCGCAGCCGCACCGACAAAACTCAGAATAATTTAATTGATGACGATGAAATTAAACTGACTTGCCATATCACCTGGCAGCCGGCTAATGATCTTGGCGTAAGTTATCAGCTTGTACGCAAAGTCAACGGCGTGCCTCAGAATAATAAAGACGGTGATATCTTGATTGACAAGACGGATAAACTGGAATACGAAGATAAAAATATTATCACCGGCGTTCTCTATGGATATGCGATCTTTGCCGTTCGAGTCGGCGCCGTCTCTGATCCAAAAACCTGCGAAGTTGTCCACTACAGCGACCTTGAAGAAAACAACTTCACTGCAAAGACGGAAGACGGATTTTGTCACTTTAGCTGGACGCTGCCGTCAAAGAACTGTCTGGGCGTCCGTATCCTGCGCAGTGACAGTGAGGGCAACAGCGTCGTCATTGCTGACCGTGTGCAATCGCCCTTCGTGGATCGTGCAGTTAAAAGTAAAAAGCAGTATCAATACCGTCTGCAATGTGTTTATTATTCCGCTAAAGAAATAGCTGAGCAATATAAAAAGCCGATCAATAATAAATTTATTGTCGACAGAAATTATGATGAGGATCGAGATTTCAATTATAACAGGAATTATAACGACATTTGGAAAGTCAATCATAAATATGAGTACAGTTATGGATTGACAGTTGCATTGATGCCGGAATCGCCGCCTGTAGCACTTCAAAATATATCTTACCGCATAAAAAATAATTATGTTAAGTTTAACTGGCAGTCAACAGGCGACTTTTCTGTACTGTTTCGTGAGATTAAAAACACTCAGCTCAACATCGACACTCTTAAAAAAGTGGTTGAGCGCGTCGATCTCAGAAAGCTGGATACGATTTTGGGCAGTAATAAATTGCTGGCACAGGCCGACAGTCGCAGTCAGACTTGTGAATTTAAATTAGATGAAGAATTTTGCAAGATTGCCATTGTGTCGGCGACCAAAACATTATGCGTAATTTGTGACGTTATAACGATTGCCAACGTTACGCCTTGCACAATAAATAAAGATTTAACGAGCATTGACGGTGGAAAGCTTAAAATTATTCTGGATCCGCTGCCGGAAAATCTGTTTAGAATCCACTATGCAGTCAATAATAAGAATAATAAAGGTCGAATGTACGCCACTGTTGAGGACGCTAAGACTAATCGTCTTCGCTTTGTTATGGCAAAGAAATATGAATTGGATAAGTCCATAATTGTTCATTCGCCGCCGCCAACAGAAATTTATTTGACCGTCATTGGTGAGTATAAAATGCACGACGGTAGTACTGTTTACTCAGAGCCTTCAGAATATATGATAAACAATCGGCCTAAGGCTGAGATAAATTACTGGCTTGAATGGGGAAGCAGCGGTTATTTCAGCAAGACGCCTCGTGCTAAAAATTGCAAGCTGATAATTGAGACGAGTGCAGAATATACTCCGAATTTGTATTTGGCATATAATAAAAATGGCGGCCTCAATATAGAGCCAGGCGAATCGTCAACTATCATTATACATACCATTCGCGAATCTGAAGAAGGCTTTTTAGGCGGCCATTGGGAATTTCCACTTGACAATTCTATTTGGGAAAGCATTTCTTCTGGAACCGTTATTAAACTTCTGCCATCACGGAAAGATGCAAAGTATTTTGAAATACGTGCTATTAAGCCTGATACATTAAAAGTGCCACTGAAATAATTTAAATGTTTAAATATAAACGAGGTGAAAACGATGGATAATTTGGTGTATGATTACGTTGAGGATTCGTATGACGAACCGGATTATGAGCTTATTGGAGGCGAGAAATTTATTATGGCAGCTGCTGCACCTAATATTAATCATTTAACTATTACTAGCAGGTTAAGTATGATTTTTAGTAATTACATTGATGAAAAAAATATAAATGCCTTTGTAATGGCTGACGCAGATGTTTACTTGTCTGATAAAGATCACTACAGACCAGACTTAAGTATTATTTGCGATCTGTCGACTGTGAAGAATGGCAAAAAAGTTTACGGCGTGCCGGATTTAGTCGTGGAGATTTTATCCGAATCGACAATGAAAAATGACATTGGCAAGAAGAAAGATGCTTACGAAGAGTGCGGCGTCAAAGAATATTGGATTGTCGACCAATGGTCCAGGCGCATTGAAGTCTATCATCTGATTGATAACAAATTTATATTGGACGACGTATATATGGCTAGTAATGACACTGAAAATAAAGATGTCAAAAGTGAGATAAAAGTGTCAATCTTTGAGGATATGATTGTTGACGTCCGCAATGTTTTTAAGTGGTGGATCAGCAATTAAAAGATTTGTAATGTTGCAGAAGGCGCAGCCCTTCTAATAAGCTTTACCAACAACTTTAAGGTGTTAATATGTCAATATTTAATTCGTTATTCCATTCGGAAGAAGTACTTTGTCCGCATTGTATGAGGAAACTCAGCCTCAGTAACATGCGATTTTACTGCACTTATGAAACGGAAAGGCACCACGAGGTATTTTTATCTTTGCTGGACAAAATACATAAGCGGCTACCAGTTTGCAATCGAAATTTTTGTAAGGGCAAGGGCAAGCCCGTTTTAGAAGCAGTATGCCGATTCTGTGGCGAGTCACTGCCGCCTCAAATTATGTTCCATAAAAAATATTTAAGATTCTGCGTACTTGGCGTCGCAGGTGCTGGCAAGTCCAGTTACTTGACGACGATGCTACACGAGCTTAAATATTCTGCACTGTCGTGGGTAATTCAACCGATGAATTCATCTACCAGCAAGGCTGCCCAAGCTGCTGATTATAATGTCTATGAGGCGAGGCACTGTCCGGAAGGCACAAAGTCCGGCGTGGCACCTACACCTCAG
>JAFUTM010000391.1 GCA_017484235.1 Selenomonadaceae bacterium | reverse complement strand
CGTACTTTTGGTAAGTCCAGCCTCTCAACTTTCCTTAGCTGATACGGTTTACGAAGCTTCAGCAGCTTGGCCAAATAAAAGTTCGTGATGCGACTACAGCGAACAAGTTTCTTTGCTTCTTTCTTTGTTTAAAGAAAGAAGACTGTAATTAAAAAAAATGTAACTTAGTCACAAATACAAAAGAGTTAGCACAATCACTAAACAAAACAAAACAACACAAAACAACACAAAATAAATTTTACTTCGATTTTAGAAGGACTTCAATAAAAGTTATTGTAACACATTGATAACGGTAGTGCAAGAAAAAACGGTGTATTACATTTCTTTCGACGCAGAATAATAAAAAAAAGCAGCTTGACTAATATGTCTAAACTGCTTTATTGATTCGGCTGCTTAATTATATTTCAGAAACTATCTTTTTCAAATAATTTGCAAAATCGTCACGCAGGTCATTACGCCGCAGCGCAAATTCAACCGTTGCTTTTAAAAATCCGAGCTTGTCGCCTAAATCATAACGCTGGCCTTTGAAGTTGCAGGCATAAACAGTATCTTGATGAGCAAGTGTATTGAGTGCATCGGTCAACTGGATTTCGCCGCCTTTGCCTGGTGCGGTATGTTCCAATATCTCAAAAATCTCCGGCTTAATTACATATCGACCTAATACTGCAAGCTGGCTCGGTGCCTCTTCAGGACTTGGCTTTTCAATCATACTTTTAGCACGAACTATTTTGCCAAAGTTCGGAATATCTACTTCCTCGCCGTCAACTGCACCATACGCAGAAATCTGTTCCAGCGGCACGATCTGACAACCGAGAACTGATGCTCCGGTTGCATTATAAACGTCCATCAACTGTTTAAGTGCCGGATTGCCTGGCGAATAAACTACATCATCACCGAGAAGGACGGCGAACGGTTCATCACCCATAAAAGGCTTGGCACAATAGATTGCATCGCCTAAACCACGCATATAACGTTGACGAATATAATGTACACGTATATCAGCCGTCTCTTTAACGATTGCAAGCAGATCAGTTTTGCCCTTTTTTTCAAGTTCAGCTTCAAGGGTAGGTGCTGAATCAAAATGATCTTCAATGGCGCGTTTGGCGTGTCCACTGATGATTAAGATTTCTTCTATGCCGCTTTCAAGTGCTTCTTCCACGATAAATTGAATTGTAGGCTTATCAACGATAGGCAGCATCTCTTTTGGAGTAGCTTTAGTCGCAGGCAAAAATCTCGTTCCATAACCTGCCGCCGGAATTACAGCCTTACGAATTTTTTTCATAAACATCGACCTCCACTTTTACATTATCACAATATAGCATATGATAAACTCACGTAAACGTCAAGATATTTATAATAAAAAAGAAAAAACCTTTAATCAAACGTTGGATACATAGATTAAAAGTTTTTTCACGACTCATTAATGTTATTATCTGACCAGACTATACATCAAGTCTTCCTGTTGACGCATACAGTGATTTAATTCAAAACGATCTAAAATTGTTTCGCGAGCTTTTTTGCCGAGACGCGCAGCAAGTTCTCTGTCGTCCAAAATTTCTTCAATGCGGCGTGCAATATGATAAGGCGATCTAAATTCAGCAAGCAGACCATTTACATTGTCTTCCATAACTTCTTCGACTGGAGGAGTCTTTGAACCGACGATTGCACAACCAAAACTCATTGCTTCCAAGAATGACCACGACAAAACGAATGGACGAGTCAGATAGACGTGGCAGCTTGACGCCTGTAGAATTTTTCTATAATCGCCGCGATTTCTGAGACCAACAAAGTGAACGCGATTTGTATCGTAGTCGCCCTTTTCTTCTTCAATTTTTTGATAAGATGTATCTTTCAACTGAGCACCATAACAAATTCTGTCTTTGCCAACGAGAATGACGTGTGTATTAGGACGACGCTTTAAGACAAGACGAATTGCGTCCATAAAATATGGGAAACCGCGATACATTTCAAAACCACGTGCAACATAAGTAATAATTTCAGTGCCTTCCGGCAGATTTAAATTAATATCATCTAAAACTAAACCTGGACGCTTGCCGTCAGGTGCAGGAGCACAAAAATTAGTATCGATGCCTTCGTGAATAATTTTAATTTTTGGTTTATATGCCTCTGGCATCTGTGAAAATTGCCACTGTGTAGGAGTGACGCCAACATCACAAAGTTCAAGGTTTATCAAATGATGAGCATTTCTCGTACGGATTGAGATTTTGTTCGGCATTTGAGGAATTTCGTCCGGCCACCAGAAGCTGTCGCTGTCCTTAGCACGATAGTACCATTCAAAATAACCCATAATCGGCACATCTGGATAAACATCTTTGCAGTAAAGAGTAGAACCCCAGCCCGTATGTGCAATGATAACATCTGGTTTAATATTCTTTTCTTTTGCCATCCATTCCATTGCACGAATAACCGCCTGGCCTTCCAAAACGGCCTCAGCCGCCGGACGAAGTGGTCCACAGGTTTTAGCCCACTCGTTAGCTTTTTCATCTGGCTGCTTATATAATGCGAGCGTTACGCCTCGTAAATTGGTTTTAATGGAATTTTCTTTTGATAAAAAGAATACTTTATTATCTGGATTATTTGCAAGATACGGCGCGATGTTCAAATACTGCGCCGGAAATGACGGGTGTAATATAAATATATTCAATTAAATCACCTTTCCTCAAAAATATCAATTAATAATACATAAAATAGAATCGAACCTGAAGTTCAAGCTGTATATTCTTCATTGTTCATTTCTAATTTCTCATTCCTAATTCCTAATTCATAATTCCTAATTCCTAATTCCTAATTAGTCATTGTTTATTTATGCCATTTGAGCTTGATACAATTTAGCATAAGCGCCATTGCGTTTTAACAATTCATCGTGACTACCAGCTTCAATAATTCGACCTTTCTCAATTACGACAATCGCATCGCAATCGTGGACTGTACTCAATCTGTGTGCAATCATCAGCATTGTGCGGCCTTTTGCAATCGGTTCAATATTACTCATAATTATATTCTCAGATTCATAATCCAACGCAGAAGTTGCTTCATCAAAAATTAAAATTCTTGGATCGGAAATTAGAGCCCTTGCAATTGCAATTCTTTGACGCTGACCACCACTTAATAAACCACCACGCTCACCGACGAAAGTTTCATAGCCATGTGGAAATTGAGAAATAAATTCATCAGCACCAGCAAGTTTAGCTGCTCTGACTACATCGTCGTGCGTTGCATTTGGACAGGCAATGCGAATATTTTCTTCAATTGTGCCGGAAAACAACATACTATCCTGAAGCACAACGCCAATCTGTCGTCTAAGCCACGCCGGCTCAACCTGTGCAATATCAACACCGTCAATTAAAATTCTGCCAGAGTCCGGCAAGAAAAGACGCTGGATTAATTTAGTCAACGTAGATTTACCAGAACCGGAGCGACCGACAATACCGACTTTCATGCCCGCAGGTATCCTCACATTGATATTGTCAAGCACTTTGCCGCCTTCTACAGAATAACTGAATACCAGCTTTTCAAGCGCAATATCACCGCGCAGACTCGGCAGCGTTGTACGTGAAGGATTGAACGCAGGTTCCGTGTCTTCGTCCATAATATCGCCAAGACGTTCCATAGATACGCGCACCTGCTGGAAATATTGCCATTGATTGATTAAGCGCATAACCGGCGCAATCAACTGACCAGCAATCATCTGGAACGCAATCAACTCACCAACGGTAATTTCATTTTCCATAACATAATAAGCACCAATCCACAGAATCAGCAGATTGAACATACTGTACAGGAAAGTCGCAATCGTATTCGCAACGTTGGCAAGATTGATAACATCGAGTGACGCCTTAACTAAACGGGCAAGCATTTCCTCATATCTGCGTATAAAGTTTGACTCAACGCTAGAAGCTTTAACTGTATGGATTCCGGTAATCGTCTCAATTAAAAAGGATCGATTTTCACTGGCGATTAAGAATCTATCGTTAATCATTCGCTTAAAAATCGGCGCGACAATTAAGTTTAAGATTACAAAAGTCGGCAGCATTACCAGAACGATAACGCAGAGTACTCGGCTATACATAAACATAACGCCAAAGTAAACCAACGCAAATACTATATCCAAAATAATTGTCAAACTAGAGCCTGTCAAAAATGACCGCAATGTTTCAAGCTCACCGACACGCGAAACGACATCGCCGACCTGCCACTTTTGGAAGTATTTAACCGGTAAGGCTGTAATATTCTTAAATAGTCGTGACGATAGCGTTACGTCCATTTTACTTGCAATATTGGAAAATAGATAAGCACGCAATGCCATTATCCAGTTTTGGAATAGCGTACAGACAATCATACCCATTACTAAAATATCTAATGCTTCCGATGCGCGGTGCACCAGAACTTTATCAATGATATTTTGTACAAAGAATGGAGACGCTAAGCCAAGCAATTGTAGAATCAACGAAACCCAGAGGACGTTTCTCAGATGAGGTGCATATTTTGATATAACCGGTATGAACCAACGAAATCCGAATTTGGATAATTTTTTGTCCAGTTCATATCGTCTTGTAAAGAGAACTGCTTCGCCTGACCAATCATTTAATAATTTATATCGGTCAGCTTTAACCGGCTCCTGTGAAAAGACAGGGTCCATAACGTAAATATCATCATTACGAATAGTAGTAATGACAATACTGCGCCCACTTTTCATGCGAATCAGCACAGGATAGACCAGCGCTTTTAAATCCGATTCACTAAGACCGGTATATGCGCGGGCTTTCAACTTTAAATCGCGGGCAGCTCGAACAATAGTAGTCATATCAACGCTGCCTTCTTCAAATACGTAAGCACGCTCAAGTTGACGATACTCAGCTGGAATATTATAATACTTAGCTATCGAAATGAGACAAGCTAAACCCGTATCAATGCCATTGACACGACCGCCATCTTCCGGCTTCTTAACATCAGTAGAGAGCATTTTGGCAATATCAATTTTGCCAAGTGCCTGTTTGCCCTGATTATCGCCACCGTTAGGTTTAGCAACTTTATTGCCGCCGCCTGGAACAAGGGCTTTATTATCCGAGTTATTATTACCGCCATTGGCATTATTATCATTGGAATTATTATTTTGATTATTCGTGTTATTGGAGTTGTTATCGTTATTATCGCCTTTATTGAGATTTATTTTATCAGCCATCGTCTCACCGCTCTCTCAAGGCTTCGTGCGTATATTTTCTAAATGGATCGAGGAAGAAATCAACAATGCGTTTTTCTTTGATTTTAATTTCAGCACTGACACTCATACCAACTGCCAGGTTTACTTCTTCACCGTCAATATTTATGTCATTCTTGACCGGTCTAAGAAGCATTTTAAATTTTCCGTGCTTTTCAACATCTTGAGCATTATCCACAGCATCTGCGCTAATTTCTTCAACTTCGGCCGTTACCATGCCGAATTTTTGGAAATTAAAAGTAGTAACTTTAACTTCAGCTTCCTGACCAATTTTTATAAAGCCAATGTCTTTATTGTCAGCATAAACTTCAAATTGCAGACCGACATCAGCCGGCACAATTTGAAGAAGAGGCTGAGCATCCGTTACAATGCCGCCGACGGTGTGAACTGACAAATTGTAAACTCTTCCGCTTGTTGGCGCAACGATTGTTGCAAGTCTTGAATCTTCTTCAGCTTTTTTAATTGATTCCATTAGGCTGTAATATTCTTTTTTAGCTTCAACCAACGAAGTCATAATGTCTTTGCGATAAGAGGCATCGACATTTGCCAAATTCTGTTCAGCTTCAGCGATTTCAGCTCGAATACTGGTCAAT
>JAFUTM010000390.1 GCA_017484235.1 Selenomonadaceae bacterium | reverse complement strand
AATGTTTCTCCTAATACGCCGAGTGTGCTGTTTGGCGATGAAATCCGAATCAAGCAGGTCATCACGAATATTTTAACCAATGCCGTTAAATACACCGAAAAAGGTTCCATCACACTTGACGTTGATTATAAAGAAAAGGGCACTGACTCCATTATCCTCGTCGTCAGCGTCACCGACACTGGTATTGGAATTAAGCAGGAAGATATTGCAAAGTTGTTCAGTGCTTTTGAGCGTATTGAAGAGGAACGCAACCGCACGATTGAGGGCACCGGTCTCGGTATGAACATTACTCAGCGTTTGCTCAAACTAATGGGCAGCAAATTATATGTTGACAGCGTCTACGGTAAAGGTTCAACCTTTTCATTCCATATTGAGCAGAAGGTTATGAACAGTGAACCTGTCGGCGATTTTCAACAGAATTATAAACACTCTCTTAATCAGCACAAAGAATATCACGTGTCATTTACTGCGCCGAACGCCAGGATTTTAGTCGTTGACGATACCGTTATGAATCTAACCGTTGTTAAAGGTCTTTTAAAACAGACACAAATCAAGATTGATACGGCTGAAAGTGGATACGATTGTTTAAAAATGGTGCAGAAGAATAAATATGATCTTATATTCTTAGATCATCGTATGCCTGGTATGGACGTAATCGAAACTCTCAACAAGATGAAAAGTTTGCCTACCAATCTTAGTGTCGATACGCCCGTCGTTTCATTGACGGCAAACGCAATCAGCGGTGCGCGTGAGCAGTACATCTCTGCTGGCTTCCAAGATTATTTGACGAAACCGATTAACAGTATTCATCTTGAAAATATGCTCGTTAAGTATCTGCCCAAAGATAAAGTCACTATTAATGATAAACTAGATGATGAGCCTGTCAAAAAAGTTAATTTACCGGAATGGCTGACAAAAGTTGAAGGTCTCAACACTGCAGAGGGTATAAATCACTGCGGCGGAGAAGATGCTTACCTTGATGCGCTGACCGTCTTTGCACAGTCAATCGCAAGTGGCGCTGATGATATTGAGGGCTTCTATAAAACCGGTGATTGGAAAAATTACACGACAAAGGTACACGCTTTAAAGAGTTCATCACGAGTGATTGGCGCACTTGAGTTATCCGAACGCGCTAAACGACTGGAAGACGCCGGCAACTCCGGTTATATTAACGAAATTCAACAGGATACGGAGCCGTTGTTAAAACTCTACAGAAGCTACGCAGAAAAGCTTGCGCCGCTGATTCAGACTGATGAAGATGATTCTGATAAGCCGCTGATTGATGCCGCTGAATTGACGGAGGCTTATGGTGCGATGAAAGACGTTGCTGCATCTTTTGACTACGACTCACTGATGTTTATATTCCAGTCGCTTGATGACTATAAACTGCCAGACAATGAGGCTGCCCGCTATAAACAAATTAAAGATGCTGCGACTAAATTGGACTGGGATACTATTAATTCACTTTTGAATGATACGAGTGAAATGAGTGAAATGTAAATTATTATTGTTGCATTGTAAGGCGATTGGTAGTAAAATAAAGTGAAGTATGATGATTATGAGGAGTGTGGCTTATGGACGAAAATAAAAATGATAGTCAATCGAACAGTTTCCCACCAAACGGCAGCTTGTCGGTTGACGAGTCTAAATCGGATATAAATTTAAAAGATAAGTCTGAACCGCAAAACGAGACCTCAAATGGAATATTCAATATCTCTACTAAATATAAGTGGATTTTTATGCTGTCAATCCTGATTTTGATTGTAACCAGTATATTGATTTATGCTAAGTGGAACAACGTGCTCGGTGCCGAATACTGGCAGATGGCAGTTTGGGGCTTATGCGGCATTTTATCTATCTACGCAATTTTTAGAAAATCACTTGCTGCATTGCTTTTTAATTTAGTTTTGTTCTTTGGAATATCGTTGATACCGGCTTGGGGCTTAGTTTACCAGTTCTTTAAACCGATAATTGAACTGCTTACTGGAACTCAGCTGCCGGAGTGGCATCAAATTTATTATCGTTGACAATTGCGCGGTAATTTGGTATAACTTATCAGTATGTATTATAAATATAAATTTTGAGATTGAGAATAAAAATATAATGTGTATAGGAGGCTCCCAATAAATAATGAAATTTCAGGAACTTGTATTTGCATTACAAAAATTTTGGTCAGATCAGGGCTGCATTTTAGCAGAACCATATGATATTGAAAAAGGTGCCGGAACGATGAATCCGTTTACATTTCTTCGCGTTCTCGGACCAGAACCGTGGAATGTTGCTTACGTTGAGCCGTCGCGTCGTCCGGCTGACGGTCGTTATGGCGACAATCCAAACCGTCTTTATCAGCATCATCAGCTGCAGCTCATTATGAAACCTTCACCGGATAATATACAAGAGCTGTACCTTGACAGTCTCGCTGCGATAGGTATTGAGGCTAAAAAGCACGACATTCGCTTTGTTGAAGATAACTGGGAATCACCGACACTTGGTGCTTGGGGCTTAGGCTGGGAAGTTTGGCTTGACGGTATGGAGATAACTCAGTTTACTTATTTTCAACAGGTCGGCTCTCAAGATGTAAAGCCGGTTGCCGTTGAAATAACATATGGACTTGAGCGTCTTGCGATGTATATTCAGGGCGTTGAAAATGTCTACGATGTAAAATGGACGGACAATGTGACTTACGGCGACATTTTTCATCAAAATGAGTATGAGCAGTCGAGCTATGCATTTGATCTGTCCGACGAGAAGTTGTTGTTTGATCTTTTTGAAAAATATGAGGCTGAGGCTGTACATATTATTAAGCTTGGTTATGTTCATCCGGCTTATGACTATGTATTGAAATGTTCGCATACGTTTAATCTGCTTGATGCACGCGGCGCAATTAGTGTTAGTGAACGGACGGCTTTTATTGGTCGAGTCCGTAAACTAGCGAGAATGTGTGCTGAATGTTATCTTAAACAGCGCGAAGAACTCGGATACCCAATGTTAAATGACAAATGATGAAACTAATTAGGAATGCTGAATTAGGAATTATGAATTAAAATCGGTACTATCAAAATCGTTACTCCAATTCCTAATTTCTCATTCCTAATTCCTAATTAATTTTGAGGTGATGCGTTAAATGAATAAAAGAAGTATTTTGTTGGAAATTGGTACAGAAGAAATACCGGCACACGCGATGCCGAATATCTTATCACAATTAAAATCAATCGCCGAGACAGCTTTTAAAGAAGCACGCATTGAGGTCGGTGAAGTTAAAACACTCGGCACACCGAGACGACTGGCACTTTTAATTAATGATGTTAACGAACGTCAGGCTGACATTTCGCAGGAAAGACGTGGCCCTTCAGCTAAAATTGCTTTTGACGCAGACGGCAAACCTTCAAAGGCAGCAGTCGGATTCGCTCGCGGCCAAAAAGTTGATCCAGCTGATCTTGTGACTAAAGACGGCTATGTTTATGCTGTCGTTCATGAAAGTGGCAAACCTACATCAGAACTTTTGGCTAAGATGATGCCTCAGATTATCTGCGACTTGAATTTTCCTAACAATATGCGTTGGGGCAATTTAGATTTTAAGTTTATCCGCCCACTGCGCTGGATTGTTGCACTTTTCGGCGATGAGATCATTCCATTTGAGTTGGCAAATGTCAAGTCCGGCAGAACTTCACGCGGTCACAGATTCTTAGGTTCTGGTGATTTTGAAATTGCCAGTGCCAAAGATTACGTCAGCGCTTGTGAAAAAGAATTTGTAATTGTAGATCAGGAGCAGCGTCGCACAATGATTGTCGCTGAAATTGAAGCAGTTGCCAAAGAGTGCGGCGGCAAAGCTGAAATCACTGACGACCTTTTGGAAGAAGTTTTATATTTGGTTGAATATCCAACGGCACTTGCTGGCAAATTTGATACTGAGTACTTAAAGCTGCCGGCTGAAGCAGTCATAACGCCAATGCGCGATCATCAGAGATACTTCCCTGTCAAAACTTTTGAAGGCGAATTGATGCCACTGTTTATTACAGTGCGTAATGGCGGTCGCGACTTTTTGGACATTGTGCAGCACGGTAATGAACGTGTACTTAAAGCCAGATTGGAAGATGCGCAATTTTTCTTCAATGAAGACCGCAAGAAGTCACTTGAGCAGCACCGCGACAAATTAAAAACTGTCGTATTCCAGGAAGGTCTCGGCTCAATCTATGAAAAGACGGAACGACTTGAAAAATTAGCGGAGACGATTGCCGACCTATTAAAAATTAGCGATGAAGATAAGTCGCGTGCAATCCGCGCAGCTAAATTGTCGAAAGCTGATCTCGTAACCGGAATGGTGACGGAATTTACTGAACTGCAAGGCATAATGGGACGTGAATATGCCAAACTTGACGGTGAGGATGCCGCTGTTGCATTGGCAATTGACGAGCACTACATGCCGCGATTTGCAGGCGATAGTCAACCGAAATCCACAGCAGGCCGGATTGTAAGTTTAGCCGACAAAATTGATAACCTCGTTTCAACTTTTAGCAGAGGTCTGATTCCGACCGGCTCACAGGATCCATTTGCGCTTAGGCGCCAGGCTCTTGGAATTGTAAATACAATCGTTGAGGCTCAATGGTCAATTTCCATTAAAAAACTCGTCGACACAGCAATGGATTTATTAAAAATCACTGATGAAGTCGGCCGTGAGAAGTTACAAAATGATGTTGCAGATTTTATGCGCCTCAGAGTGAAAAATTTGTTGTCAGATGATACTCGATATGACGTTATTGATGCAGTGATTGATGATGTAGATGATATTTACAGCGTGACACTAAAGGCGTCCGCTTTGTCTAATTTCGTTAAACCTGCCGATTCAACCAAAACGATTCAATCCTTTGTGCGTGTTGGCAATCTGGCTAAAAAGGCTGATTCGGATAAGATTGATGCCGGTATCTTGACTGTTGAGGCAGAAATTACGCTGTATAAAGCATTTGAGGCGATTAAGGTTGTTGCTGATGAGCTGATTAATAAAAATGACTTTGCCGGTGCCTTAGACGCATTGAAAAAACTTTCAACACCAATAGATGCGTTCTTCGATTCAGTTATGGTAATGGACGAAAACCTCAATATTCGTAATAATCGTCTTGCGCTGCTCCAATCTATTAATAGTCTTCTTCATAAAGCTGCCAGTTTTGAAAAAATTGTTTTATGACTTATTGGTGAAAATAGAAGGAAAAAACTTTTTCTTGTCGAAGTTTTCATTGATATATAAATTTAATTATTTTGCAAATTGATTAAGATTATTATTGGCTTTGTATGTGAGCATTTTTCAATAAAGGACGATATTTTATGATGACAGAAACAACTCAATTAATACGAGAAGACTCTCCACTAAATAAAATTCGGACGTATTTTGAGGCACTTCAAAAAACGCTGTCCAGAACATATGTTTTTGTGGCGGATTTAAAGGGTAATGTTGTATTGTTATCTGATAATTTTGTTAGTGATTTTACATTTACGTCAAATGTAGTGGACGATTTCAAAAGTCGTTTGATTTCATTGATTCACCCTGACGATATGGAACGTTTTGAGGCAGGTTTCCAAAAACACTTTGTAAAAGAAACTCAAGATGATGATCACGACTTTGAATATAGAATTTGTCTTCCAGATGGCGAATATGTCTGGGTAAGATGTAAAGGTTCAATTGGCAGAAACGCGGACGGCGAACCAATTATTTGGTCTGGCGTTATTGTACGTATGGACATTGTGTTAAAGGCCGATCACGTTACTGGTCTTTTAAATCGCCGTGCGTTTGATAAGGCTCTGCAAAAGGAGCTGCGTGATTCGCAAGACGCTCGCGGTGCTGTTATAGTTATAGGTCTTGATAATTTCCACGTTATCAACGAGACTTATGGTCACCAGTTTGGCGATATTGCACTTAAACAAATCGCACAAAATATTACTCAAGTGCTGCCGCCGGATATAGGACTTTATAAACTTGATGGCTATATGTTCGGTCTGTTTATGCCTTATGCAATGCCTGAAGAAATTGAAATTATTTTCTCCAGCGTTCAGCTGTGTATGCGTGAGATTCACAACGTTGAAGATACAATTTACTGTACGGCTTCAGCTGGCGCGGCTTTTTATCCGACAGATGCCTCTGATGATGTTACGCTGCTCAGATATGCCGAAGTTGCGCTGGAAATTGCCCGACAAAAAGGACGCGACCAAATTAGTTTCTTCTCCAAAGAGACCTATGATCGCTGGCGTTATGATATTGGAATGCAGAATTTAATGCAGAACAGCATAGCCAGAGGCTGCGAAGATTTCTTCTTGTGCTACCAGCCGCAGGTTGACGCTAAAGACGGCCGCTTAATCGGTGCAGAAGCTCTGCTTCGTTGGTATGATAAAGACGGCAGTGTCGTTGCTCCAATGCAATTTATTCCGATGCTTGAAAAATCACGTATGATTATTCCAGTCGGACACTGGATCATTGAAAACGCTGTTATTACTGCGAAAAAGTGGCAAGAGTATATGCCGGATTTCCAAATGAGCATTAATATCTCATTGTATCAGCTTGAGGAACATATGTTCTTCCCGTTCGTACAAGATTGCATTGAACGTCACCAGATTGATCCGACGACACTCACTTTTGAATTGACAGAAAGTCAAAGCGTCTACGATTGGGAATTTGTAAATAAACAATTTGCCAGCTTCCACGAACTTGGTATTCAAATCGCAATGGACGACTTTGGCACTGGTTATTCGTCGCTCGGCTTTTTAAAGAACTTTGCCTGTAACGTGATCAAAATTGATCGTGTCTTCGTTCAGGATATACTGAAAAGTGACTTCGATAGAAATTTAGTTAAATATACTATTAAGTTGTGTCACTCAATTGGAATGAAAGTCTGCATTGAGGGCGTAGAGGAAGAAAAGGCGTATATATTCCTGCGCGATGAGTGTAAAGCCGATTATATTCAAGGCTTCTTCTTTGGCTATCCTGAAATGGAAGATGTATTCATTCGCCGACTGAAGAAATGATTATTATTTATGAATAGAGAATCTAATTCGTAGTTGATATTTATTAACTTTTATATATTTTGACCGTGTGGTCGATGTATCTTTAATTATCAATTGATCAAGATACGTCGACCTTTTAATATTGTAAAAATTATTGTTATAGAAAAAGGAAATTTCTAATAAATATTGAATATATAGTACACGGAGGTTGAAAATGATGCTTAACAATTCAGAGATGGACGAATTTGTTAATAAGGTTCGTGAAAATTCGGATATATTGTCCGTCATTTCTAAATATGTGTCATTGAAAAAACGCGGCAATCAATATTGGGGTTGCTGTCCGTTTCATAACGAAAAGACGCCGTCATTTTCAATCAGTCCAGATAAAGGTTTTTTTTATTGTTTCGGTTGTCATACTGGCGGAAATGTATTTAATTTCATTTCGCTGTATGAAAACGTATCATATTTTGAAGCAATAAAAATGCAGGCGGAAAAATTAGGTATTCCTATGCCAGCGCACGATAAGAAAAAGTCACCTGCTGAGTTGAAACGTGAACAAGATATGAAAATGCTCATAAAGATTAACACTTGGGCAAAGGATTTTTTTCATAACTGTTTAATAATGACGCCTTACGGCGAAAACTGCAGGAAATATCTTGAGTCACGTGGAATATCTAAAGAAACCATTGATAATTTTAATTTAGGATTTGCGCCGAACCTTTGGGATAAATTATCCACTTCTTTTATTAAAAAAAAAATGCCAAGCCTGAACAATTGATATCAGCTGGTTTATCTTTACCTAAAAAAAGCGGCAATGGAATTTATGACAGATTTAGAAATCGAATGATGATTCCTATAGCTGATCTTTATGGCAATGTAGTCGCATTTGGCGGCAGAATCATTGAGGATAAGTCGACTGGCATTGACAATCATAATAATGAATTTGAACAGCCTAAATATATAAACACTTCTGAAACATTGGTTTTTAATAAAGGCAAGATGTTGTTTGGCTTAAACACTGCAACCGCTGAAATCAAACGGCTTGATTATGTAATAGTCGTTGAAGGTTATATGGACGTTATATCTGTTGCAAGTGCCGGCATTAAAAATGTAGTTGCCAGTTTAGGTACAGCTTTTACTGTGGACCAGGCAAAACTTTTGCTTAGATATACTAAAAATATTATGTTTTGTTATGACAGTGATGAGGCTGGGCAAAAAGCAACACTGCGAGCTTTGCCGATTGCTGCCAACTTGGGTGCAGAAATAAAAATTATAGTTGTACCAGACGGTAAAGACCCCGATGAATTTATAAGGAATCACGGTATTGATGAATTTAAGATATTGATAAAAGATGCGCTGCCTTTAATTGACTATCGCATTGGTTATGTACTTTCAAACACAGCGCACGATACAATAGACGGTAAGATAAATGCACTTAGACAAATAATTCCAATTTTGATAAATATAAAAGATAATTTGATAAGGACTGCGTACCGTAAAAAAATATCTGCTGCGTTGCTAATAGAAGATGATGTAATAAACGCTGAACTAAATAAGATGTCTAAAACATATCAACAACCAGCTTATGATTCAATGGAAAGTGCTAACAAACCATTAAAAAAGGCGATTACACCTGTTGAGAATATAAAAGATAAGTCCTTATGGACGGCAAGCAGAATTATAATTAAAACTGCCTGGAATGATTCCGATACTTTATATTACACTTTATCAATCGTGCCAGAACAGGCATTTCCTCAAGTTCATCAGGAAATAATAAAATATTTGAAAGAATGTTTTGAGCAGGAACAACACGCAAATGATATAACTGCGGCTGAACAACTAAGTGAAGAGGCTATGGCTGAAATATCCAAGCTGCTTATGGAAAATGAGTCGGAATCATTTGACAGTGTACAAGCATATAAAGACTCAATTCGCACTATGAAGATAAAGTGGCTGCAATTATGTTATGCCAATATTATTAAACAAATAAAAGAAATATCAATTAGTGATCCAAATTATATGGAAAATCCTGAATATATGAAAAAAATGCAGGAATCACTTGTGATAAAAAAAGAAATGGATGATATAAAATTTTTTTAAGAACACAATAAATGGAGGGAGCCAACGTATGACAGTAAAAAATAAAAATACAAACCTGCTTGAGGACGGTATAAATCGTAGCTCCCAAATAGTGTCCGGTCTTTTGAGTAAAGGTAAACAAAATGGTGGAACATTGACTTATGGAGATTTAGTTGAAGCCCTCCAAAAGCAGGATTTAACACCAGATGAAATTGATGAGTTGTACGATACTTTCAATCAAACGGGCATTGAAATAGTTGATGTTGACGATACTGATACTCAAAGCGACAATATCGATAGTGATGGTATTGAAGATGCGGAAGACGACGTTGAAAGTACAAAAATCCTTGATGAGGTAGAATCAATTACTGCGAATGATAATTTAGAATCAGCAGATCAAAAGAAGACGCCTGACGAATTAGATGTCGATTTAAGCGTTCCAGAAGGTGTGACTATTGATGATCCTGTCAGAATGTACCTCAAAGAGATAGGCAGGGTACCGCTTTTAACTGCACAAGAAGAAGTGGAGTTGGCAAAACAAATGGAAGCCGGCGACGAAGATGCACAGAAACGTCTTGCAGAAGCAAATTTAAGACTTGTCGTGAGCATTGCTAAACGGTATGTTGGGCGCGGTATGCTGTTTCTTGATTTAATTCAAGAAGGCAATTTGGGACTAATTAAAGCTGTTGAAAAGTTTGACTATAATAAAGGCTATAAATTTAGTACTTATGCAACCTGGTGGATAAGGCAGGCGATAACCAGAGCCATTGCGGATCAGGCGCGTACTATTCGTATTCCAGTGCATATGGTTGAAACTATCAACAAGTTAATCCGTGTTTCGAGGAATTTGCTGCAAAAATTAGGACGTGATCCAACAGCTGATGAAATCGCAGTTGAAATGGATATAGGCGTTGAACGAGTACGCGAAATAATGAAGATTGCGCAGGAACCTGTATCTCTTGAAACTCCAATTGGCGAAGAAGAAGATTCTCATCTTGGTGATTTTATTGAAGACCAGGATGCACCTGCTCCGGCTGATGCTGCTTCGTTTCTACTTTTAAAGGAACAGCTCGAAGAGGTTTTATCCACTTTGACGCCGCGTGAAATGAGAGTTTTAAGGTTACGTTTTGGACTTGATGATGGGCGTGCGCGTACGCTTGAAGAAGTCGGACAAAGTTTTGGCGTTACTCGTGAACGTATTCGTCAGATTGAAGCCAAAGCTCTGCGGAAGTTGCGGCACCCAAGTCGCAGTAAAAAATTAAAAGATTTTCTCGATTAAGATTTGCCGCACACTCGCGATTGTATTTGTGAGTAAGCGGCAATCTTTTTATATAGTTTCATTTATATTTGCTAGTGACTAAGTTAAAATTTTTTTAGGTCCATTACTTTCTTGGCCGCAAGAAAGTAACAAAGAACTCTCCTCACTGAGAGCACATCACGTGCTCTCGCGTTCGGAAGCGCCTGCGCGTCACGCTCCGGCGATTTCGGGAATGAAAATTGTACCACGTTCGGCGATTTTCGGTACGAATATTAATAACACTCGGTGATTTTTGAGGCCAACTTTTGAGTACAAGGAGCAATATAATTAATGAAATCTATATCAGAAGATTGTAGAATATTAATAGTTAAATTAAGTTCAATTGGCGATGTTCTT
>JAFUTM010000389.1 GCA_017484235.1 Selenomonadaceae bacterium | reverse complement strand
GTAGAGTTATTCGGTTCAGTATAATTGTTTAAGCTAAATCCGGTAAAATCAGCACCGTCTACTATATTTATCAATCCGTTTCTCACCATTTCCGGTACTGCTTCTTCGTAATAAGGAACGATAGTTACCTAAAGCATAGACAAATATGACTTTAGATTTTGTGCTAAAAAACACTGGCGTACTACACACCTCTACACGATTGCCTAAGCTTTCGTGCTACTTTTAGAATCTACTTAACTACAGCCACCTTTCAATTTGTATTGTCTATCTGCGCTAAGCCCAACCGCATCGTTGCCGTTCCTTTTTGTTACCGTGTCTTGCCCAACTAAACGCTCGGCTATTATTGTGATTCACTGATAACGGAACTGAAAATTAAACTGCACAACCATCACCTAAGGGTTGCCTCAATCGTCCATCATAGGCTTATCACTTAACATTTTACAATATAAAACTATCTTTGTCTACCATTTTTGTATTTGTATTCAATACATGTGACTGACAAAATCTTTCTGCCGCGACAAAAATAAGTCTGCATTATAATCGTAGCGCGACTCCAGCTCATACGTATACTTCGGCTTACAGTAAGTGATATTGAGTGTCAGTCCGTTTTTTGTAAATGAATTATATTCCGCATCCGTGAGTTCTTCAGCTTCATAAGTTTCTGGTATTATTGACTGCGCCGTTTTAGTTTCTTCGCCGCCAGCGTCACTGCCTGTGATTGCTCCAGTGTCTGAGTTATTTATACGGATTCCGCACTCTTTCTCCAAAAATTTTTTACGGCTTTCTTCAAGTGCATTAGTATATGTTGGATTATAGCTGTTACCACTGGTTGTGCCAGTATATTGACGCATATCTTTGGCGAAATTTTCTCTCAGCTTAGCAAAACTGGTGAGGCCACTGACATTTAAAGATTTAAGTGCTGAATCCAATGCCTTCTCGCCGGTCAAGTCGTCTTCTTTGATTGCCTTTATCAAACCTTGCACAAAACGCCTTATCAATTTAACAGGTGTTGCCATAAACAATCACTCCTTTGTTACATAAAAAACTTCAAATATAATTGCATAAAAATTAAAGTATACTAATATTAGTATATCCCCCCCCCCCCTATGCGGTTTGTCAAGCCTTTTTTCATTAAAATTCGATTAAAAATAAAAAATCCGCCGACATTGTAAAAGTGCCAGCGGATTTAGTCATTTTAATTAAGACACGAATTTTTTAAGCTCCGTTACCATTGAATTAATTCGGTCGAATTTTAGTTTAAAGCTGACACGATTGGCAATTAACCGCGCGGTCGCGTTCATAATGCAGGCGATTTCTTCTAAATTATTCTCGCGCAGCGTCGTGCCGGTCTCAACAATATCGACAATGCTGTCCGACAGACCAATAATTGGACCAAGCTCTATTGAGCCATTCAGTTTGATGTATTCCATTTGCATACCTTGAGAGTCAAAGAATTGTTCTGCAATGTGTGGAAACTTTGTCGCCACTCTGGTGTTTGAATAATCCAGCAACGAAGCACGCTTCTTGTCTTTGAGTACCGCCATCATCAAATGGCATTTGCCAAAACCAAGATCGAGCAGTTCATACACATCTTTGCCGGACTCAGCAATGACATCTTTGCCGATTATGCCGATGTCCGCCGCGCCATACTCAACGTAAGTCGGTACGTCGGCAGTCTTAGTTATGATAAATTTTAGCCGCTGTTCTTCGTTAGTTATAACTAATTTGCGCGACTTTTCGTTTAGCCCTTCAGCCGTCCAGCCGATCTTTTCAAATAAGTCTGTCGATAATTTAAATAATTTTCCCTTCGGAAGTGCTATTGTTATATATGGTTCCATAATTAATCTCCAATCTGTTTAATTAATTTTTGTCGTCCGCAATACGTAGAAGTCGCAGCTCACGCGAATCATCATCAGAAGGCTTTGAATGATGCTTGGCAATAATCTTGGCTTCTTTGTAAAGTCCAATCTTTTGCAGCTTTTGAGCACCGATCTCCGCGTGGTGCCTGTAAATGTAAATCATATGATTACCTTTGAGTTCAAGACTATCAGCTATTTTTGGGAAAAAAGCGGTTATCAGTACAGTAAAAACTTTACCATAAATGCTCATATCGCCTTTAACTCTGCCAATGTCGTGAAGGAGTGCACACCGTATCAAAAATTCACGGTCAATGCCCTGTTTGCCTTCTATTGCAATGCGCTCGATTGTATATGCCACTCGTAACGAATGGTATTGATCCACAAGATCCATCGCAAAAAACAACTTCTGCTCTTGCGCCGAAAGATGAGCTGATATATATTTATGGTCGTCTCCTGTCAATTTAGCACTAATCGCTCTGAAAAATTGTCGTATCCTTTTCAAAATCGATTTTAATATAGTTATTCACCACCATCTACTAGCCATTAATTGAACAACAATTATTATCGCATTAATTTATTATAAGTGCAAGCAAAAAATTCATGTTATGAATATGTGTCTGAATAACCTTGCTTTTTAATTTAAATATGATAAAATAATAATGAAGTATGATATTAATGTACTTGTCTTTAATTAAGAGGAGGCGGCAAATTTGATTAAAGTGCTCGTAAACGGAGCGTACGGCAGAATGGGTCGGACCGTTTTAAACGCGGTCATTAATGATGAGGAACTGGAGCTTGTCGGTGCAGTTGATGTGGTCGGCGGCGCTGATACCGGAGAAATTACCGGCCATAATAAGAACGGAATTATCATTGAGACGGATTTGTCAATCGCACTCGAAAATAAAAAACCGGACGTTATGATTGACTTCACTCAGCCGGCAGTAGTATTTAACAACGTTATGACCGCAATTAAACATAAAGTATCGCCGGTCGTTGGCACGACTGGTTTAAGTGACGAAGCTAAAGATAAAATTCGTGCAGCGTCTGAGGAAAATAATACGTCTGTTTTCATTGCCCCTAACTTTGCAATCGGCGCAGTGCTAATGATGCTTATGGCAAAGAAAGCGGCTAAATATATGCCGGACGTTGAGATTATTGAATTGCATCACGATAACAAGTTGGACGCGCCTTCTGGAACGGCTGAACTGACTGCAAAGATGATCTCTGAAGTCCGACCGTCACATCAGCAAGGGCATCCAAACGAATCTGAGAAGCTGCCTCACGTGCGCGGTGGCAATGTGGACGGAATACACATTCACAGTGTCAGACTGCCAGGCTATGTTGCACATCAGGAAGTAATATTTGGCGGTCTCGGACAGACGTTGACGATTCGTCACGACTCAATCAATCGTGAATCATTTATGCCAGGCGTACTGCTTGCGTGCAAAAAAGTTCGTAATCTCAAAGGTTTGACTGTCGGTCTTGATAAATTGCTGGATTAATGCATTTTTTGATGAGGTAATTTAAATGCCTATAATTTCTATGTTTTATGGTATAAAAATATATATTTATCTTGAAGAAGGCGGGCAACATAATCGACCACATGTTCACGCAATTTATGGCGAACATCAAATGGCGATTGATTTTGAGGGCAATATAATATCAGGCTCTCTGCCTCGTAAAAAACAGGCGATGGTTGTTGCTTGGACAATGATGCACGAGGAAGAATTGCGGGCTAACTATGAATTGATTAAAGATAATCAAGCACCATTCCGCATTGATCCTCTCAGATGAGGTAAATTAATTATGAGAATTCGTCCTATTAAAGTTAAGCCACTTGATGATTATAGATTAATGATTGATTTCAATACTGGCGAGCGTAAAATCTTCGACGTAAAGCCATATTTTAAAGAACCTTTTTACGCCAAACTGCAAGACGGAAACAGTTTCAATCAAGTATTTGTCGACGATGTGACAGTTCAGTGGGCGAACGGCTGTGACATTGCACCTCACGAGTTATATGATTATTCTGTTAAAGTCGAATATTAAATGAGGAGTGGTATTCATGTATATGAGTCAGAAAACAAAACGAACGATTCTGGCGTCAGTAATGATCAGTGGCCTGACGTTGGTATCGTCTCTTTATCCAGTTGACAATATTAACAATGAAAACATTTTAACTCCAATTATATCTATTTCGGTTGCTCACGCTGAAACTCAGACTTATACTGGCGTTGGCGAGTACATTATGCAAAATAATCAAACACCAGATTTTGCAATCCAGAATGCAAAAATGTACGCTGAGCGCAACGCCCTTGAACAGGCGGGCATCTTTGTCAGCAGCCAGACGGTAGTAAAAAATGCCAGACTGCAGCAGGACGAGATACAAACTTTTACTGCCGGTGTATTGACTGGAACGGAAGTTGTCAGTATTGAACCGATTCCGCTGTCCGGTGAAGGTGTAGGCTATATAAAATATCGTGTTACAATCAAAACCAATATTGAAACTAACGACTTAAATAATCAAATTAACGAATGGCTCAACCGTAGTGAAAAGGATCGTTCAAATAGCGTCAATCAGAACAATGAAATCCAGCAAAGTGTAAATGAGCAACAAACTCGTATTGCTCAGATAGAACAGACCATTGTAAATACACCTCAAAATAGTGCAGCAATTCAAAATGAAATGAACTCTCTTAACAGAGAAGCCTTATATACTCAGAAGTTGGAAGAAGGCAATAGGTTCTATGAAAGTAAAAATTATGAAAAAGCGATCAATTGCTATAATGAGGCGATAAATGTTAATCCACAACGTGCCAGCGTTTACTTTTGGCGTGGAAATGCTTACGATGAATTAAAAGATTACGAACGTGCACTTGCGGATTTTACCAGAGCAATTGAACTTAATCCAAATTATTTTGAGGCTTACAATAATCGCGGTATTATTTATAAAAATCTGGAACGCTATAACGAAGCAATCGCCGATTACAACAAGGCGATCCAACTTAAATCTGATTATGCATATGCATACTATAATCGCGGTATTGCTTACAGATATTTAGAAAATTATGATGCCTCGATTGCTGATTTTACCAAATACATTCAGCTTGATCCCAGTGATCCAGACGGCTACCACGCTCGTGGTCTGGCTTATAAAAATTCACAAAATTACAATGCAGCAATTACTGATTATACTAAGACTCTGCAGATTGATCCAAATTATAGTGCGGCTTATTATAATCGCGGCATTGCTTACAGAATTTTGAAAAATTATGACATGTCAGTCGCTGATTTAACTAAATATATCCAATTAGAACCTAACGATCCAGACGGTTATTACAGTCGTGGAAATGCTTATAGAAATTCACAAAATTACAATGAAGCAATTAATGATTATAATAAGACATTGCAACTTGATCCAAATTATAGTTTGGCTTATTATTATCGTGGAATTACTTACAGAAATTTACAAAATTACGACATGTCAGTCGCTGATTTAACTAAATATATCCAATTAGAACCTAACGATCCAGACGGCTATCACGCTCGTGGACTCACTTACTATGATGTAAATAAATATAATGAAGCGTTGGCGGATTATACCAAAACAATCCAAATGGATTCCAATTATGCCGTAGCTTACTATAATCGTGGTCTGATTTATAAAGATTTTGGACAATACAATGAAGCAATTACTGATTTCAGTAATTATATCCGACTAGTACCAAACGATAAAGATGGCTACGAACAGCGGGCTGCCTGCTATAGAGCAATAGGTGATGATGTAAACGCTCAGATTGACACTAATAAATATAATCAACTTTAAGGAAAATTGTTAAGGTGATGATTATGTACATCAGTAAAAAAATCAAACGAGTAATTCTTGCGTCCTTAACGGTCAGCAGTTTGACACTTTTACCTATGATAAATTCTAATTCGGTTGATGGCATTGATGACAATGTTAAAGTGCCAGTAGTCTCAACGGCAAGTGCGGAAGTTACAAATTACACTGGCGTCGGTAAGTATGTTATGAATGATTTTGAGCAGTCTGAAACTGTCAAGCAGCGTGCTAAACAGAAAGCAATAGCTCATGCCAAAGATCAGGCTGTTGTTTATATCGAATCTTATGCCAGCAGTATTAATGCGCGGCTTACAAAAGATGAAATTTTCACCATTATAAATAATGAAATTGAAGTTGTTGATGTTCAATACGAAAATGTGTCTGATGAACAGGAAGGCAAAAATAATGGCATATCCCAGGCAACAGTCACAGTCAGTATTGATACTGATAGTATTTTAAACTGGTTGAAACGCGATTATCAAGATAGAATGAATCTGATTAATCAAGATAGAGCTATACAACAGTATATTGATGAGAACAATGAGCAAGTCGAGAAATTGAAACAGCAGTACGACGCTGCAACGACTGACGAAGAACGTTCCGCAATAAAATCCGAATTTGATCAGAACGACAATAACTTTTTGATGATTCAGAAACTGGAAGAAGGCAGCAAACTTTATTATCAACAAGATTATGCCAGTACTGCTGAATTTTTTACCAGCATAATTAAAACTAACGCAGATTCATATTGGAGCTATATCAATCGCGGCAATGCCTATATTAAGTTAAACAAATACGATGATGCATTGAATGATTATAATAGTGCAATTAAATTAAATCCGAATTTAGCAATGGCCTATTTAGAGCGTGGAATATTTTATGCCACTGTAAAAAAAGATTATAACCAGGCAATATTTGATTTTGATAAGTCACTTAAAATGAATTATTATTTTGCAGAGGCTTATCTCTATCGCGGCCTTGCTTATGCGGAAACTAAAAATTACAGACAGGCAGTATCAAATTACAATAAAGCAATCGCGATTAATCCTGATTATGCCGAAGGATATAATAATCGTGGTCTTATTTATAGACAGTTAAAACAATATGATAAGGCTATAGTTGACCTTAATAAGGCTATAGAAATTAATCCGAATATAGCAGAGGCATATAACAATCGTGGTGTTGCCTATGATGAATTGAAAAAACGTGATGAGGCGCTGTCCGATTACAGCAAGGCGATTGAGCTTAATTCTGATTATGAGTGGGCGTATATAAATCGCGGCACTATTTATGCTGAGACAGAACATTATGATGAAGCTATTGCGGATTATGCTAAGGCTATTGAACTTAATCCGAATAATGCAGTTATTTATAGTAATCGTGGACGTGCTTATGCGCTGTTAAAGAATTACGATGCGGCAATTGCTGATTTCACTAAGGTGATTGAACTTAATCCAGATAATGCACAAGCTTATTATCGACGTGGAATGTGCTATAAAAAGCTGGGCGACAACGAACGTGCAGAAGCTGATATTACCAAAGCAAAAGAACTCGGCTTTAACAGTTAAATTGCTAATTTTTATTTTGATGTTTAATATTTGATGTTAGCGGCTAAGTTAAAATTTTTTAAGGTTGAGCCTTCTTTCTTTAAACAAAGAAAGAAGCAAAGAAACTTGTTCGCTGTAGTCGCATCACGAACTTTTATTTGGCCAAGCTGCTGAAGCTTCGTAAACCGTATCAGCTAAGGAAAGTTGAGAGGCTGGACTTACCAAAAGTACG